>JAFNXT010000055.1 GCA_017378975.1 Oscillospiraceae bacterium | reverse complement strand
ATCATCATTCTGGGGGACACATCGATATAGTCGATGACCTTGCGGTCCACTTCGATGATCTCGTTGCGGTGACGGCAGGTGATACGGGCGTTAGCCAGGCAGCCATTCTCATCCAGCGGCTCGTTGGCCTGACCGATGTAGAAATCGTCCTCCACGTCGGCGGTCATGTACTCGACGATATCGGTCACATGGCCGGTGGCCTTGTCCACCTTGCGGTAGGGGGCCTCCACGAAGCCGTACTCATTGATCTTGGCGAAGGTAGCCAGATAGTTGATCAGGCCGATGTTGGGACCTTCGGGGGTCTCGATGGGGCACATACGGCCATAGTGGGTATAGTGGATGTCTCGGACATCGAAGGAAGCGCGCTCACGGCTCAGACCGCCGGGGCCCAGAGCGGACAGACGGCGCTTGTGGGTCAGCTCGGCCAGAGGGTTGTTCTGGTCCATGAACTGGCTCAGGGGGCTGGAGCCGAAGAACTCCTTGATCACGGCGGTGACGGGACGGATGTTGATCAGGCTCTGAGGCGTGACGGTGTCCAGATCCTGGACGGTCATGCGCTCACGGATCACACGGTCCAGACGGGAGAAGCCGATCCGGAACTGGTTCTGCAGCAGCTCGCCCACGCAACGCAGACGGCGGTTGCCCAGATGGTCGATGTCGTCGGGGGTACCGATGCCCATGGCCACACAGTTCAGGTAGTTGATGGAGGCCATGATGTCCTCCACGGTGATGTGGTTGGGGATCAGATCGGTCATGCGCTCAGCGATGGCCTCTTCCCAGTTGATATCGGCAGTCTCCAGCATCTCCTTCAGGGTGTTGAAGCAGACCTTCTCACGGATGCCGTACTGCGCCGGGTCGAAGCTGACGAAGCCGGCCATGTCGACCATGCCGTTGGAGAACACCTTCACATGGCTGTCGCCCACACGGACCACGGCCTCGTTGACGCCTCTGGCGCTCAGATGGTGGGCCATGTCACGGGTGATGATGTCACCGGGCATCACCAGGATCTCACCGGTCATGGGATCGGCGATGGGCTCAGCGGCCTCCTGACCGGACAGACGGCTCCAGATGTCCATCTTCTTATTGAACTTATAACGGCCCACCTTGCTCACATCGTAGCGATGGGGGTCGAACAGCAGGCCCTCCAGATGGGCGATGGCAGTCTCCACCGTGGGAGGTTCACCGGGACGCAGACGGCGGTAGATCTCCAGCAGGCTGTCTTCCCGGGTCTTGCAGGGATCCTTCTCCAGAGAAGCCAGGATCCGGGCATCCTCGCCGAACATGGCCTTGATCTTCTCATCGGAATCCACGCCCATGGCACGGATCAGGCTGGTGACAGGCAGCTTACGGTTCTTGTCGATGCGGACCCAGAACACGTCATTGTTGTCGGTCTCGTACTCCAGCCAGGCACCACGGTAAGGGATGACCGTGGCGGTGTAGGTATGCTGATCCGCCTTGTCCACCTCGTGGCCGTAGTACATGCCGGGGCTACGGACGATCTGGGAAACGATGACACGCTCCGCGCCGTTGATCACGAAGGTACCGCCGTTGGTCATGATAGGGAAATCTCCCATGAAGATCTCCTGCTCCTTGATCTCGTCGGTCTCCGTGTTGCGCAGACGGACCCGGACCTTGATGGGACGGGCGTAGGTAGCGTCACGCTCCTTGCACTCCTCGATGGTATACTTGGGAGGCTCGTTCATGGAGAAATCCAGGAAGCTCAGCTCCAGTTTACCGGAGAAGTCGGTGATGGTGCCCACATCCTTGAACACTTCCCGCAGTCCCTCTTCCAGGAACCACTGGTAAGAATCCTTCTGGATCTTGAGCATGTTGGGGATCTGGAGGATCTCCTCATACTTCGCGTAGGACTTACGCGTGGTCTTGCCGAACTTCACGTCCTTGACCATAGCCATCTGATTCATCACAGCCTTTCTTAACGAATATGTTGTGTTGCTCATTAAATGATACGCACGGGGCGGTTGTCGAAAGTTTTTCACTTTCCACTTGACAATGACCGTGACCTGTGGTAAAATGCCCATGCAGGGAAGGATGAGCAAAGTGCGCATACTCCCACAGTATGGAAGACTATTTTACACCATCGACAATGATTTGTCAATGGTGTTTTTTCATTTTCCCCCATAAAAAACAACAACGGGCGTGCCGTCAGGACCCATGGTCCTCCGGCACGCCCGTTTTCGTTCTCAGTTAGAGCGGATGATCACGAAGCCGTCCACCAGCTCCGCCCGCTCCAGGGTCCCTTCGATCTCAAGCTGACGCTCCATGAGATCGGTGACGATCACCTTGCCGTCCCGGCACTCGATGGAGGTCACGTTCTTCATGAGGATGGAGGCAGGCTCCTTGGTATCCTTATAAACAGTAGAAAGACACATGGCGCTCCCCTCACTTCACATCCAGGCTGGCCAGCACGGTGCTCAGCCGCAGGTTGCCCTTCTCGAAATCGGACACCGCCGCCATGACCTGCTCATAGGCCATGTGACTGCCGGCCTTCTCCAACTGGACCGCCAGCTCCGCCAGCTCTCTGGCGTGAGCGGCATTGTGGCCCACCATATACTTCATGAGGGCCATCAGCTCCTCCATGGGGGTGTGCTCACAGGGGGTGTGGCAGTGGTCACAGCCACCGGCGCAGTCATGCTCATGATCGTGGGCATGGCCCTCCCCGTGCAGATGGGCATGGTCATGGGGATGATCGTGATCGTGGGCGTGGGAATGATAATGGGGATGGCTGTGGACCTGATCCCCATGGGAATGCTCGTGGGTATGGGCATGGGTATGCTCATGGTCGTGAGCACCGATATGGTCATGATGAAGATGCATAGCGATCTCTCCTTTTATATTATTATCGTTGCCTACATTATAATATATCCACCTCCATATGTCAAAGCATTTATGCCCTCTCCGGCGCTTCTCCCACAGGGCGGGAGCAAGCCCCGAAAACCGGTTGACAACTGTAAACCATCATGCTATACTAGGTTTACAAGAGTAGACCAAAAAGGAGGTATCCCCATGTCCCGAGATCTCACCGTCACCCCGGCGGAATGGCCCATCATGGAGCTTTTGTGGCAGTCACCCAAAACACTGATGGAGCTGGTATCCACCCTCTCCCGGGAGCAGGGCTGGTCCAAAAGCACCATCACCACCATGGTCCGCCGTATGGACGAAAAGGGCCTGATCACCTACCACACCGAGGGCCGCGCCAAGATCTTCCGCCCCGCCGTCGCCCGTGACGAGATCACCGCCAGAGAGACCGGGGATCTCCTGCGCCGGGCCTACCACGGCAGTGTGGGCATGATGATCAGCGCCATGGCCCACCGAAACGATCTGAGCAAGGAGGACATCGCCCAGCTTTATGCCATCCTGAAAGAAGCGGAGGTGGATGCGGAATGACCCAGATCCTCATCTCCTCCACCCTTCTGATCCTGGTGGTGATCTTTCTGCGACAACTGCTGGGCCATAAGATCCCCCACCGCCTGCGCTATGCCCTGTGGCTTCTGGTAGCCCTGCGGCTCCTGATCCCGGCAGAGCTGGGCCACGCTCCTTACAGCGTAGCGGACCTGACCCAGACTGCCATGGACACCGCCCCGGTCCAACAGCTCCGGCAGGAGCTGCAACAGCCCGTGGCAGGCCCCTCCCATACCCAGCTCTACGAACAGCTTTTGCAAGACTACCGCCAGACCAACGGACAGCAGACCGTGCCACCTCAGATCCAGGCCCAGCTCCGACAGGAGGCCCAAGCCAAAAAGACCGCCCCATCCCCCGTCCAATTGGCCACCGCCCTCCGGATCTTCGGCGCGGCGGTCATGGGGCTCTGGTTCCTCTTCTGTCACTTCCGTTTCCTGCGGCAAGCCAAAAAGGACGCTGTCCCCTTCCCCCAGCCCGGGATCCCGGTACCCGTTCGGATCTGCCCCAACGTGCCCACCCCCTGTCTCGTGGGCCTGTTCCGCCCCCGGATCTGCCTGACCCCAGCCTGCGCCGCGGATCCCCGGACCCTCCGCCACGTCCTGACCCACGAGCGCACCCACCTGCGGCACTTAGACCACATCTGGGCATGGGTCCGTTGTCTGTGCCTGTGCCTTTACTGGTTCCACCCGCTGGTGTGGGTCGCCGCCATCCTGTCCAAACGGGACTGCGAGCTGGCCTGCGACGAAGGAGCCCTCCTCGTCCTCGGTGACGGCGAACGGATCGCCTACGGCAGGACCCTGCTGGACACCGTGACCCAGCACCGCGCCCCCGGCCATGTGTTCGAGACCGCCACCGCCATGAACGAGACTGCCAAGCAGCTCAAAGAAAGGGTGACGTACATCGTGAAAAAGCCGAAAAACCTCTGGATCGCCGCCGTGGCCGTGATCCTGGTGACCGCGATCGCCGCAGGCTGTGCCTTCGCCGGCAAGGACCTGCCCAAGCCCCACGAGGACCCTCAGATCCTGGTGGATCTGGTCCACGAGGCCGAAGCGCTGGTGGAAAGGAACGACCAACTGACATTGGAGGACCGCCCCCAACTGCAGGCCTATCTGAGCAACCGTCAGGACTATCTGAAGGACAAGGTCACCATCACCGATAACGCCATCGTCCTCCACACTGCCGACCCTTATGTGGATGCCCCGGAGACGGACATCACCAACGGGACCGATGTGACCATCGACTTCATCTACCTGACCTTCCTGGACCTCCTGCTGGACCGTTACTACGACGGTGTCGCTCTGGCGGACATACGGATGGAGAACGGCTACGGCGGTACCCGACATCTGGATCTGCTGTTCTATCCTCAGTACCAAAAAGAAGGCTTCCGATCCATCGACGGGCTCTGTGCCGCGATCAAAGACGGCACCCACCCGACCCCGGACTACGCCTTCTATCTGGGCCTCCACGAACCCTCGATCCGCTGGGCCGTCTCCCCGGTGGAGGAACTGGACGAGTATGACTTCACGCCCCCGGAGGTCACCGTGCCGCCCACCACCACCGCTCCCACGGTCCCGGAGAACACCGAGGGACCGCCCCTTGCCCCGATCTCCCCGGCACTGGCGGACCATCTGTTCCGTGATCCCACCGGCTGGTACGCCATGGCCCTGACCAGCACCTACGCCACACCGGAACAGGTGGACATCGCCGCCTTCTTCGCCGATGGCTTCCCCTATGAGAGCGATGTCCCTCCCACGGATCTGGAATGGGAGCTTTTGAAAAATATCGAAGGCTTCCAACGGAACGAATACTTCCGCCGCATGAAAAAGAGTGCCATGGACGAAGTCCTGATCACGGTCTTCGGCCTGACACTGGAGCAGACCGACGGTGTCGGTCTGGAGAAGCTGACCTATCTGGAAGAAACAGACTGCTATTACTTCATGTCCACCAAATTCGATCCACCCCAGATCCAGATCGTCCAGTCCACCGTGCGTCCCAACTATCTGGAATATACCGACGGTGCCGGGGACCGGTATTCCGTCGAAGTCCTCGTCACCGAGACCGTCAGGGGCTACGACTACAAGATCCGCTCTCACCAGACGGTCCCGACGGACCACCGGCTCTCTACCATCGCTCTTGCCAAACAGCTTGGCTACAGCTATGCCGAGTTCCTGTACCTGAGCCAGCTCCAGATCCAAGATCACCTGTCCCAACTGGGCTACGCCGATCCCCAGACCCTCCCGCTGGTGGGGATGGACACGATCGCCATGTACGAACGCTCCCTGATCGAGACCAACGGACACATCAGGCTCCGCTACCGGTTCCTGAGCCTGACCGACCGGGAGCCTTTGAAACAGTGGTATGTCCGGGACTTCGAAGGCCAACGCTATGAAGAGCCATACCTCTCCTCCATCAGCCACCGCTGGCTCCTGGATCTGGAGGAGACCACCGACGGTGCCTATACGGACAGCTTCTATGCCCTCCTGACGGAGGCCCTGTTCTCCGACCCCGAGGTGGTCCTGCAGGCCCTCAGCGAATGCCCGGAGGAACAGCGTCAGCGGATCGCCGAGACCCTCCCCAGAGATATGGCCACAGAGGAGCTTCCCGTATATCTGGATCTGCTGGATACCGTCGAGCGGAAGCTCCGCTACTCCGACGGCGACACCGCCGCGCTGGACGCTCTGCTCCTGCTCAAAGGTGCCTGTCCCACATGACCGTCACCATCACCAGACCCCACCGTGGGAGACCGGCGGCCCGGTCCCCCACGGTGTTTTTTTCGATTTGTCCATCATCGGTCATGCAACAATATCATGGTCCCCTTCAACAAAAGTGCTTTACAAAATAAAGGCCCTATGGTATGATATGCATAGAACGACACACCGTGTCGGAAAAATTTTTTATAGTATTGGAAGGAGAAAACATGAAAAAGCGTATCTTTGCAATGCTGATGGCCGTGATCATGGTCGCAACCCTCATCGCCGGCGCAGTTCCTGCTCTGGCTGCCGAGGGCGGCGACATCACCCTCAGACTGCACTACCACCGTGAAGATGGTCAGTACACCAACGAGAACGGTCCCTGGGAGATGTGGTTCTGGGATCCCGATGCCATCAGCGACCTGAATCCCCCCTACAGCTTCGTCGAGGAGAACGGCGAGATGGTCGCTACCATCAAGCTGAAGACTGGTACCACCAACGTCGGCTTCATCGTCCGTAACGGCGAGTGGGTCGACAAGGACATCCAGGAGGACCAGTTCATCGACATCACCGGCGTCCTGTCCGGCACTCTGGACTTCTACGTTGAGTCCGGCGTCAAGGGCGGCGAGCTGAAGAAGGGCGACGACGTCACCGAGGGTGTCGTGGTCACCGCCACCTCCTACAAGGAGGAGAACCGTAACAAGAAGCCCGAGGTCACTCTGCAGATGTCCAGCGAGCTGTCCTACGAGGTCACCACCGACACCTTCAAGATCTCCAACAAGGACGGTCAGATCGGTGTCGCCAGCATCCGTGGCGCCGGTCAGTACTTCTATCTGGAGCTGGCTGAGGCTCTGGATCTGAGCCGTGGCTACAACGTCGAGTTCGAGGGCCGTATCTACGCTCTGGAGATGCCCGACTTCTACAGCTCCGAGAAGTTCGAGTCCATGTTCACCTACACCGGCGACGATCTGGGCGCCACCTACACCAAGGAGAAGACCTCCCTGCGTGTTTGGGCCCCCACCGCCATCACCGTGGACGTGAACCTGTACAAGACCGGTGACAAGACCGTCGAGAAGGAACCCTACGAGACCGTCTACATGACTCAGGATGTCAACGGCACTTGGGTCGCCACTCTGGACGGCGACATGAACGGTGTGTACTACACCTACGTGGTCACCACCGACACCGATGTCAACGAGGCCTGCGATCCCTACGCCCGGACCACCGGCGTCAACGGCGACCGTGCCATGATCATCGACCTGGATTCCACCGATCCCGCTGGCTGGGCTGACGACAAGAACCCCCATGCCGGCCAGAAGTTCGTGGATGCCGTCATCTACGAGCTGCACGTCCGTGACGCCAGCATGGATGCTTCCTCCGGCGTCTCCGAGGCCAACAAGGGCAAGTACCTGGGCCTGATCGAGGCCGGCACCAAGACCTCCGGCGGTGTTTCCACCGTTCTGGACCACATGGTCGACCTGGGCGTGACCCACGTCCACCTGCTGCCCGTCTACGACATCAACTCCGTGGACGAGTCCAAGATGGACGATCCCACTGCCAACCACTACAACTGGGGCTACGATCCCAAGAACTACAACGTTCCCGAGGGCTCCTACTCCACCGACGCCTACAACGGCGAGGTCCGTGTGAAGGAGTTCAAGCAGATGGTCAAGGGCATGCACGATGCCGGCCTGAGCGTCATCATGGACGTGGTGTACAACCACGTTGCTGACTCCCGCAACTTCTGCGTCAACCGCATCGTCGACGGTTACTTCAGCCGTCCCGATTCCAACGGCTCCGGCTGTGGCAACGATACCGCTTCCGAGCGCGTCATGGTCCGCAAGTACATCGTCGACTCCGTCAACTACTGGGCTGACGAGTACCACATCGACGGCTTCCGTTTCGACCTGGTGGGCCTGCTGGATGTGAACACCATCAACCAGATCGTCGAGACCGTCCATGCCAAGCACCCCGACGTGGTCTTCTACGGCGAAGGCTGGACCATGGGCACCAAGTGGACCAAGGCCGGCACTCTGGGCGCTACCCAGCAGAACTCCGGCAAGACCCCCAACTTCGCTTACTTCTCCGACACCGTCCGTAACCTGATCAAGGGCGGCACCTTCGGCGGCATCAACGCCGGCTTCATCTCCGGCGGCAACGCTGCTCCCGCTGATCTGTTCTCCTGCTTCAAGGGTATGCCCAGCTGGTGCTCCACCCCCAGCCAGTCCATCAACTACATCTCCTGCCACGATAACAACACCCTGTACGATCACATCTCCATCGTCAAGAAGGATGCTACCGAGGAGCAGAAGGCCGCTATGAACAAGCTGGGCGCCGCTTTCGTCATCACCGCTGAGGGTATCCCCTTCTTCCAGGCTGGCGAAGAGTTCCTGCGTTCCAAGCCCAACGGCGACGGCACCTTCAACGAGAACAGCTACAACGCCGGTGACGAAGTCAACGCCATCAAGTGGGCGGATCTGGAGAAGGACCTGTATAAGAACGTTTACGAGTACTACAAGGGCCTGATCGCCTTCCGTAAGGCTCATCCCGCTCTGCGTCTGTCCACCGCCGCTGAGGTCGAGGCCAATGTGACCCAGCTGTCCGGCACTCCCAACGGTGTGGGCGCTTACCACATCAACGGCGGTGTCAACGGTGAGACCTCCGAGGGCATCGTTGCCATCTTCAACGCCAACACCTCCGCCACCAACAT
Organism: Oscillospiraceae bacterium; assembly: GCA_017378975.1. Taxonomy (GTDB): domain Bacteria; phylum Bacillota; class Clostridia; order Oscillospirales; family Oscillospiraceae; genus Faecousia. Next base: position 7,566 of record JAFNXT010000055.1, on the reverse strand, counting down.
CACCCTGCCCGAGGGCAACTGGGTCGTCTATGTCAATGGTGAGAAGGCCGGCACTGAGGCTCTGGGCAACGCTACCGGTACCGTCTCCGTGGATGCTTCCTCCGCCCTGATCCTGGTCAAGGGCGAGGCTGTCGAGCCCCCCGTGGAGACCACTCCCAACGAGACCACTCCCAACGAGACCACTCCCGGCGGCTCCGTGGAGCAGCCCAAGGATAACGGCAAGCTGAACACCATCCTGATCGTCGGCATCGTGCTCGGCGTCCTGGCTTGTGTCGCCGTTGGTTTCATCGCTTTCAAGAAGAAGTAAGTTCTTCTCCCTGACCTACGCAAAAGGCGTGCCGCGAAAGCGGCACGCCTTGTTTTTATCCATGTCAACGGGTCAGATCCCGGATCCACGTCCCCCGCCTGATCATCCAATGGCCTACACAGCACTTGATCAGGTCCGTAAAGTGGCACAGGATGAACAGCGGTATGATCGTGATGTCGGTGAAACGACTGAGCAGGAACGCCAGCGGCACACAAACCGCCCACATATAGCAGCTGTCGAACAGGAACGTGACCACCGTCTGACCCCCGGACCGCAGAGTGAAATAAGCGGCGTTCACATAGGAATTGAAAGGCATCATGACGCCGCTGATCACGATCAGGAGCCCGGCGAGCCTTCGTACGTCCTCCGTGGTGTTGTACATCATGGGGAACAGTCCGCTGACCGCCGCCATGAGCCCACCGAAGACCACGCCGGACATGACGCTCAGAGCGATCAGCTTCCGGTCCTGATCCAGCACCGTATCCTTCCCTGCCCCACTGCCCAACAGCTGTCCCATGAGGATGCCCACGGCGTTGCCCATGGAGAGATACACCACGCTGCCCAGATCATACAGTGTCTTGGAGATATTCATGGCAGGCACCACATCCAGACCGCAGGTGGAATAGCACTGGTTCATGATCGCCATGCCGCTGGCCCAAAGGAACTCGTTGATAAGGAGCGGGGTCCCTTTCTTCATGATGTCCCTCAGAAGCTGTCCGGGGATCGCCATGGAAGACAGTGCCCCTTGGATGAAAGTCGCTTTCCGGTGGTTCCAGTGGGTCCATCCGGCGACCACGAAGAGTTCCACGAACCGGGATATCACCGTGGCCAGCGCCGCGCCCCGGACCCCCATGGCTGGCATCCCAAAATGCCCGAAGATCAGCGCGTAGTTCAGCACAAGATTCACGAAGACCGCACAGACACCACCGATCATGGGGACCATGGTCTGCCCCGTCTCTCTCAGGGTAGAAGCGTAGGCATTGCACAACGCGAAGGGGATCAGACCGGCCAGCATGACCCTCAGATACCGCAGGCCATGCTCCATGGTCTGCAGGGCCATATCCGCATCCCCATCGCCTCTCAGGTAGAGCCCGATCAGCCCTTCCCCTCCCACGAGGAACACGCCGACCCCCAGCACGGTCAGCCCCAGACAGACCATCAGCTTGAACCGGAAGGTATCCCGAACGCCCTCCCGGTCGCCCGACCCATGGAACTGGGCTGTGAAGATCCCGGCGCCGGAGCAGGCGCCGAAGATACAGAGATTGAAAACGAAGAGCAGGCCATTGACGATCGACACGCCGCTCATGGGAGCGTTACCGACCTGTCCCACCATGATATTGTCCAGCAGAGAAACGAAATTGGTGATACCGGACTGTATCATGATCGGTACCGCCACACCGACGACCCGTCGATAGAAGGCCCGGTCCCCGATATATCTTTTCAGAAACATGACATCCTCCTGAAACAGCAAAAAACCATCGCGGGGCCGGTCACAAAGGACCGGCCTCGCGATGACAGTTTTCAATGGATCAAAGCTCCTTACCGGCCAGGAACACACGCTTGGCGGTGTAGTCGGCGTTGCAGATCACGAAGTCAGCGATCTTGCCGGTGGCGATGGAGCCGACCTTGTCCTCACAGCCAATGGCGCAGGCAGGATTGTAGGAAGCGGCACGGACGGCATTCTCCTCACCCACGCCGAAGGAGATGGCATTGACCATGCAGTCGAACAGGTTGGTAGCGGAGCAGGCGATGGTGCCGTCACCCAGACGGGCCACACCGTTCTGCAGCCATGCATCCTGACCGCCCAGATCGAACTTGCTGCCCTCCGGCAGACCCTCGCAACGGCCGGAATCGGAGATCAGGATCATCCGGTCACCGCCGAACATGGAGAAGGCCAGCCGCACGGAAGCGGGATGGATGTGATAGCCGTCAGAGATGATCTCAGCACGGACGTTGGGGTTCTCCACAGCGGCAGGGATCACGCCGGGGTTCCGGTGGTTGATACCGGGCATGGCGTTGTACAGATGGGTCAGATGGGTGGCACCGGCATCGTAGGCGGCCTTGGCGTGGTCGTAGTCGGAATCGGTGTGAGCGATGGACACGGTGCACAGCTTGCTGGCCTGAGCTACGAACTCAGCGGCACCGGGCAGCTCGGGAGCGATATCCACGATCCGCACCAGACCGTCACAGCCCTCATACAGCTTCTTGAAGCCCTCGAAATCAGGCTCCTTCAGATAGTCGGCGTTCTGAGCGCCACGCTTCTTGTAGGAGAAGTAGGGACCCTCCATCTGGATGCCCCGGAGGACACTGCAACCCTCGGGAGCCTCCTCCACGATCTTCTTGGCAGTGGCGAAAGCCTTCTCCAGAACATCGTAGGGCAGCGTCATGGAAGCGGGAGCGAAGGAAGTGATGCCACACTCAGCGTAGTGACGGGCCATGGTCTTCAGGCCCTCGTAGTCACCGTCGGAGAAGTCGGCATTGGAGTTGCCGTGGCTGTGGACGTCGATCAGACCGGGGATGACGGTAGCACCCTCCAGATCGATGGCATCGGCAGGGACCTCCTCAGGCAGGACAGCACCGAACTTGCCATCCACCACCTCGAAAGCACCCATATGGAACCTGAAATCAGAACCGAAGATCCGGGCATTCTTAAAAAACATATGAAATCCTCCTTGAATTTTTTTCAAAAAGGGCAACACCGCTGGCGGTGCTGCCCTTTGACATATCAACCGATATCGGGCAGGCTGGCGGCGGCCACGGACTGACCCACGCGACGGGTCTTCTCATCGGGCAGCATCACGCGGATCTGCTCATAGAGCTGGGGGAACTCATCCTGCAGGACCAGCTGGCAGTTGTTGAGGATGGTCTCGCCACCCTTGCCGGACATGACACGGCCCAGGACCATCATGTGCTCGATGTCATAGAACTTGGAGTACAGCACCACGGTGTAAGCCAGATAGATACCGATGGTCTGGAAGATGGCCTGTGCTCTGGGATCGTCCTGCTCCATGAGCTCCTGGACGGCCTTGAGCTTCTCGGCGGGGGTCATATCGGGATCCAGCTCGATGCCGGCCCGGGGAGCCAGCTTGATCACGGCATCCTGAGAGAAGTACTTACAGCCCACGCCGATGTCGGTGGACCACTCGTCGGCCATGGCCTCCTCGTTCAGGTCCACGGGAGCGAAGGCCAGCTCGCTGATCCAGCCCAGCACGTTCTTGTCCTTGTCCACATAGCCCACAGCCTCGCTGGTGCCCATGGCCAGGCCCATGATCCGGCCACAGCCCATGCCCATGGCACCGGCCAGAGCGGTCACGTCACCGTCGTTGGCGACCACCACGGGCACATCGCCGATGGCGGCACCGGCCCGGTCATAGATGGTCTTGACCTCGTCCCAACGGGAACGGGGGACCTTGATGAACAGGCTGGAGATCATGGGAGCGTTGCCGATGAACACACCGGCGGAAGAGACGCCGATGCCATCCACACGGGGCATCTTGGAAGCGGCAGTCCGGAAGGAATCCAGGATGCCCTCATACTGATAAGTGGGGTCGGCCTGGGTCTTGGGATGCCAGACCACTTCCTCAGAGTAGACGCACTCACCGTCGATCACAGCGGAGACCTTACGGTCAGATCCGCCGGCATCGAAGCCGATGCGGCAACCCTCCATGTGACCACCAATGGGCACAGGAGACTCGTTGGGCGTGGGGCACTGATCCAGGGGCAGATCCAGGATCTCCAGCTCACGCTCGTAGAGCTTCTGGAAGAAGTCATAGTCGAAAGCACGGACGCCCTCAGCGGTGTAAGCCTCCTGGAGCTGCTTGGTCAGCTCGGAGCAACCGCAAACGGTGACACGGAAGCCGCCGATGGACCACAGCAGGAACTTCACATACCGCTCCAGATAGCGGTAGTCAGCCTCAGCCATCTCGGGGGTACCGTGGATGAAAGTATGACGAACGGACACATGCCCCTTGTCACGCTCCACAGCGATGGACACGGGCTGCTTGGCACCCTTCAGGTAAGCATCGGTCCAAACACCGAAGGGGATGAACTCGGGATCGAGCTCCGGAACGTGCTTAAGATCAAAATTTACGCCTAAGTATTGCATGATGGTAAACCTCCTGATATCATTTACGGGACTGGGCGACGACCTTGGCCACGATGGCGGCCATCTCGTCCAGCTTGCTCTGCATATCCGCGGCCAGCTTCATCTGGGCACGGGCACGGACCAGGTTATGACCGGGGAAAGCGATCTTGAAGTACTTGTCGCCGTCCAGATGGTCCTTCATGAACCGGGTGGCCAGCTCGATGGTGATCACGAAAGCACCCAGAGGCAGCATCTGCACTTCCTTCTCGGTCAGTGCGGTAGCGGCATTCAGGAAGCCTCTGGTGTACACCTCGAACAGGTGCAGGTCCATGGTCATCTTGCTCAGATCCTGCTCATCCTCAGCGCCGGTAGCGGCACCGAAACGGATGGAGTCGCCGAAGTCGTACAGGCTCAGACCGGGCATGACGGTGTCCAGATCCAGCACGCACAGAGACTTACGGGTCTTCTTATCCAGCAGGACGTTGTTCAGCTTGGTATCGTTGTGAGTGACACGCAGGGGCAGCTCACCACTCTCGCGCATCCGCTGGAGAGTGCCGGCCAGCTCCTCACGCTCCAGCAGGAAATCCAGATCCTCCCGGACCTCAGCCACGCGGCCGCAGGCATCGGCGGCGATGGACTCCTTCAACTGACGGTAGCGGTCGATGGTGTTATGGAACTCGGGGATGGTCTCCACCAGCGTATCGGCGGGGAACTGGGCCAGCAGCTGCTGGAAGTGACCAAAGGCCAGTGCGCTCTCATAGAAGTCCTCTTCGGTCTCGGGAGCGTCCAGGCAGAAGCCGTCGATGAAGTTGTACATACGCCAGTACTCGCCCTCGTCATCCACGAAGTAGGACTTGCCGTCCTTGGCGGGGTAGACCTTCAGGCAGGACTCGGGATCGTCGGACTTTTCCCGGAGGAAGTCGATGACCGCCACCACATTGTTCATGACGCTGACGGGATCCTTGAAGACGTACTTATTGATCCGCTGGAGCACATAGACACGGTCGGCATCAGTGACCACCTTGACGGTCTGATTGATATGACCACTGCCGAACTCCTGGCAGCTGACGGGCGCACCCTCGATCTGGAACGCCTGTGCGATATTTTCGATTTTCACGATATCAACACCTCAATGGATAGATTTGATCCTCACAGCCTGTGGCCGGGGATACTGAACAAAAACCACGCATATCATACCATAGCCCTTTCAGAAAAGCAAACATTTTTTATCACAATCGTTGATTTTTTTGCAAATTTCGATTATCGTTTTACATCCCACTATTTTCACCGGGTTTTTATGAGGTTTTATAGTGACAAATCTCCCGGATCATGGTAAAATCGTGTCAATCTGACGAAAAGAAGGAATGACTATGGATCCCCGCAGACCAGAAAGCTTCATCATGCGCTGGTTCAGCCGCTTCGGCGATTTTTTCGGACTGAGCCTGCTGTGGCTCCTTTGCTGTGTGCCGGTGCTCACGATCGCGCCCGCCAGCATCGCCCTGTACGACACCGTGGCCCACTGCCTCCACGGCAAGGAGGACGGGCCCTATCGACGGTTCTTCCGGACTCTGAAGGCTGAGCTCCTGCCCGGTCTGGGGCTGTCGGCGCTGTGGGGCGTCGTCTTCACGCTTCTGATCCTCGGCTATCAGATCACCACCACCGCAGGCTCCGGCACGCTGGCCGCCACCTACTCCATGCTCTACGCCGGCACTCTGCTGATCCCTCTGGCCATGTTCCTGTGGGTGATCCCGATCCAGTCCCGGTTCCGTTACCGCTTCCTGGATCTGCACCGCACCGCCCTGTCCTACACCGTGATCCACCTCCCCACCACCGCCGGGATGTTGCTCACCATGATCGTCACCCTGGTCCTGCTGTTGACCGTTCCGGTGCTGTTCATGCTCCTCCCCGCCATCTGCGCCACGGTCCAGGCCTGGCTGATCGAAAAGGTCTTCGTCCAGTATATGCCCGAGGACGATGATGATGACGCATAAAATACCGCCCCTGTTTTTTTGAAACAGGGGCGGTATCTTTGTTCATTTTACACGCCGGAGTAAGCGGCGAAGCCTGCGTCCACAGGCAGGACCACACCGGTGATGGCGGAGGCGGCCTTGTCGTCACACAGGAACAGGGTGGCACCGATCAGCTCGTCCGCGTCCACGAAACGGCCGGTGGGAGTGCCGCCCAGGATCTTGGCGGAACGGGCAGTAGGCGTGCCGTCCTCGTTGAACAGCAGAGCCTTGTTCTGAGCAGACACCAGGAAGCCGGGAGCGATCGCGTTGCAACGGATACCCGTACCGGCGAAATGGGTCGCCAGCCACTGGGTGAAGTTGGAGATACCGGCCTTGGCGGCGGAGTAGGCAGGGATCTTGGTCAGGGGCGTATAGGCGTTCATGGAGGAGATGTTCAGGATCACGCCCTTCTTTTTCGCCACCATATCCTTGGCGAAGGCCTGCGTAGGAAGCAGGGTGCCCTGGAAGTTCAGCTTGAACACGAAATCCACGCCGCCCGGCTCCAGATCGAAGAAGGACTTGCCGCCTTCCTTAGCCTCGTGCTGATACTCATTGTCGGTGGTGGCACGGGGATTGTTGCCGCCGGCGCCGTTAACCAGAATATCGCAGGGACCCAGGTCGCTCAGCACCGCCTGGTGAACCGCTTCCAGAGCCTCGGGATCCAGCACATTGGCCTTGTAGCCTTCGCAGATAAAGCCTTCAGCCTTCAGCTCGTTGGCCAGCGCCTTAACCGCATCCTCGTTCAGGTCCAGGGCGGCAACCTTTGCGCCGCTTTGGGCAAACGCGCGGGCCATAGCGCCGCAGATCAGACCGCCGGCACCGGTCACAACGACCACCTTGCCGGAATAATCAATATTCAAGGGAAGATTCAGCATAGTAATTACCTCCAAAATTATATGTTACTTGCCTGCCTGCTTGTCCAGCAAGTCCCAGGCGCCCAACATGTACATAATACCCAGTCGAGCCGTCTTTTTTGTACGTTGCTGCAATATCATCCGGATTGGCAAGCTGGGTGGCGCTGTATGCCGCGTCGATGTCAAGCGGCGCAAAGAGCGTCTCACGCATGTAAGTGGATACGTCCTTTCCGGTCACAGACTCCACGATTGCGCCGGTCAATCCCGCGCCAAAGTTGGAATAGGTATACTGGCTGCCTGGCTCAACCGCCT
>JAFNXT010000054.1 GCA_017378975.1 Oscillospiraceae bacterium | reverse complement strand
GGACTGGAAGAGTTCCCCTCCTGCAAGATCTTCTCCTTGCAGGCCATGAGCCGGCCCTTTTTCAATGCACCAAGGAGACTGAAGAACAGCCTGGAGGTGGGCTTATGGAGCGTGATGATCTTTGCCTGATGATCCACGGCGGTCTGCCAGAATTTGATCCTTCTGTCACGCTTGTCGAGGACGGTGTAGTCCACACCCTGGATGTCATCCAGAGGGAAGATGTCGATCCAGATGCCCTGATGCATATCCAGTTTGGAGGTACATTCCTCCATGTATACCGTGCCGTTGGCTCGGATCTTGCAGAAGGAATACACATAGTTCGGGTCGGATCGGGCAGATTCTACATAGTATTTGTCGGAGATCTCCTTGGGAGCGATCTGCAGGAAACGCTCATAATCTGCCCGGAGCATGGTGATATCGATGTCATCGTCCCAGGGGATGAAGCCTTTGTGACGGACGGCGCCCAGCAGCGTGCCGCCACAGAGATAGTATTTCAGACCGTGCCGGTCACAGATGCGCTTCATCTCCAGAAGCATATCCAGTTCCCTCAATTGGACTTTACGCAGTGTTTCCTGATCCAGCATGGGATCGCCTTCCTTTCGTTAGTTATGATTTTGCGCCTCAAGCATATCTGCGCTCCAGTCGGCCATTTGTGTGTCGAACCGGATCTGACCGGCTTTTTGGGCCGCCCGGTCTTTCCAAAGCTGATAGTCTTCGGCGGACATCTCCAGCGCGGACTTCATGCCGCGGTAGATGCCGTCGGTGCTGTTCTCCGTGACGATACCGTATTCGTCATCACCCAGCCATTCCCGGATGCCGGAGCAACGGGTCCCCATGACGGGGGTGCCCAGGAGCAGGGCCTCGCCTACGGATAGGGAGAACGACTCATCCAGAGAGGTACAAAGATACCAATCCGCCGCCGCGATATAGGGATAGGGGTTGGCGGCGTAGCCGTGGAGGAGCACGGTGTCTTCCAGCGCGTACTGGGCCACCAGCTCCGTGAGCTGATCTTTACGGACACCGTCGCCGACGATGTGGACACGGAACATGTGTCCTTCGTCCCGCAGACGGCGGCTGGCTTCGATCAGACGGTCGAAGCCCTTCTCCACTGCCAGACGACCCACGGTGGAGAACTCCACGGCGGCGGTGCGCTCCACGGTGTATCCCGTGGCCTTTTTACGGATCTCTTCATCCGGCAAGGGATTGTGGACGGTCCGCATATCCGGGTAGTCCCCGAATTTTTGGCGGAATTTATCTAAGCACTGTGCCGAGACACAGGCGATGGTATCGAATTTTTCATAGATCGGACGGGCGGTGTCGGCTTGGAGGAACTCCTTCAGTCTGGAGCCGCGCTCCACCACGTCCATGTGGACCCAGCAGACCTTCCGGGCCTGCTTGTTGGTGCTTCCGGCGATCACCTTGGCGGCACCGCCGTCGGAGGCGGCGATCTCCACGTCGTACTTGCCCTTCACGAACAGCCGGTACAGCCACTTGGGGGGCAGATATGCGATCAGCCGGATGATACCGGGGACGTATCGCTTGAAAAAGAAGGGGAGGACCTTCACATGGTCTTTCACCTGAGATTGGCAATGGCCACCGTACCAGAAGGTCTGGACGGTGATGTCGTATTCCTCAGGGTCCAGCCCGTTGACGATGTCCAGCGTCACCTTCTCGATGCCGCCTTTGTCGAAGGCTTCCAGAAGGAACAGGATCTTTTTCTTCATTTCAGGATCTCCTCCCATGCGGAAAGGATGGTCTCTTCGGAGAACTTCTCCATGCCCACCGGGGAACCAGCGGACAGCGCCTGACGCAGGTCGTCGCGGTCCATGAGCATTGCCAGCTTATCTGCCATGGCATCCAGATCGAAGGGCTCGATCAGGTAGCCGTTGACACCGCTTTCGATGATGTCGCTGGGGCCGGTCATGATGTCGAAGGCCACCAGAGGAAGATGCCAGCCCTTGCCCTCCAGCAGGGTCATGGGTAGGCCCTCCATGTCGGAGGTCAGCACCTGGATGGCGGCGTTTTTGTATTGGGCGTCCATGTTCCGGATCAGGCCCGGCAGGAGGATCTGCTCCTCCAGTCCTGCTTCTTTGATCGCAGCTTCCAGCCGGGGGCGCTCCGGGCCTTCGCCGCAGATCACCCATCTCCAGTCGGGACGGCTGGGGAGGATCTTATTGCCGATCTCCACCACCCGATGGTAGCCCTTGTTCTCCAAAAGATGCCCCACGGAGAGGATCGTCCGGGAGGTCAGGTCGTAGGTGTGGTCATGGGCCGTGGCGGGATTGGGGATCACGGTGATGGGGGCGTGGCCTTTGATATGGGTATCGTAGTTCTGACGGTCTTTCTCCGTCAGGAGCACCACGGCGTGGCTCTTTTTGGCGGCGTAGCGCCGCAGGTGGGGGAACAGCCGGGAGCCCCAGTTATTGTAGTAGTTGCCGTGTTCCCAAGTGATGACTTTGGCGTGGGTGCCCTTGGCGGCCAAAATGCCGTAGAAGCCCATGCCCATGTCCACGTTGATCACACGGTCGATCTGATATTCCTTGAGGTATTTGCCGATCCAGCGGATCTGCTTTACGATCCCCAGCTTGCCGGGGAAGGTGGGCACCACGTCGTGACGGACCCCTTCAGACAGGGGGTAGAACACAGCCCCTTTTCCAAGACGCAGGCTCAGCATATGCACTTCATGATCGGGACACAGGGCGTTTGCAAGCCACGCCGCCATCCGCTCGGTGCCGCCGGTGCGGGACATATCCCCTTCCAAGATGCAGATCCGCATAGTTTTTCTCCTTACAGGGAGTCCAGCATGGCTTCCACAGCCTTCACGGTCTCCGTGCGGCTGAAGAAGCTGCCACGCTCCTTGGCTTTTTCTTTGTAATGGGCCAGCAGGGCAGGATCGGACAGCATCCGTTTCATGCCTTCATAGATGCCTTCGGTGGAGTTCTCCACCACGATGCCGTATTCGTCGTTCTCGCCCAGCAGCTCTCTGGCACCGGAGACAAGAGTGCTGACTACGGGGGTGCCCACCACCAGCGCCTCGGTGACAGCGGTGGAGAAACCCTCCCGGGTGGAGGCACAGACATAAAGATCGCTGTTGGCCACATACTGATAGGGGTTGGTCTGGTAGCCCAGAAGCAGGAAGGTGTCCTGGACTCCCAAACGGGCGATCTCCCGTTCCAGATTTTTTTGCTCCTCGCCGATGCCCAAAATGCAGACCTTGTGGCGGATGCCTTCATCCAAAAGCCGTTTGTGGACCGTCAGCAGGCGGTCGAAGCCCTTCAGAGGGATCAGCTTTCCGGTGGAACACACGGTCAGGCCCTCTTTGGGGAACCGGGGGTCGGATATGGGCAGGAGGGCCTTTTCCCGGATCTGCTCTGTTTCGTTGGTGTTATAGAGCACCTCCACGTTGGAAGGCGCATCCAGATGGGAAAGGAAATGGTCCTTCGCGGTCTGGGATACCGCCACCACCCGATGGAATCGGGGATACAGGGCCCGGGCCTCTTTGGGAGAGCGGAAACCCACGGAGAAGACCTTGGGGGTGTCCATGGCCGTATGGAGCCATGCCACCCGTTTGGTGTCCGGGTCGCAGCATCCGCTGACGATCCGGTTGGTGGGGCCCTCCAGATAGGAGATGGCGATGTCGTAATGCTCCTTCACCATCCGCTTCCAGAGGAATTCCGGAGAGAACCGCTGGAACAGGGGGTTGTTGCCCCGGAACTCGTGGCGGAACACGCTTTTGTAATGGATATGGGGTTTCAGGGAACCCCGATGCACGCCCACGTCGAAGATGGTCTGCAGAGTGATATCATATTTGTCGGGATCCAGATTGTTCACCAGATTCACCAGGACCTTCTCGGCCCCGCCGTGCTTCAGGTTCGGGATCAGGAACAATAGCTTCTTTTTCATTTCGTCCACCTCACGATCAAATC
>JAFNXT010000006.1 GCA_017378975.1 Oscillospiraceae bacterium | reverse complement strand
CCATCGGCTGTTCCGACTGAAGGACTATCGCCCCGGAGGGCTCACCGTGGCACCAGCCACAAAACGCAAGCAAGAAGATGACCTCTATGCCAGAGGCGAGAAACCGGAGACCCTTCTCGACTGGCCCGTGGATGCCACAGACTATGAGCTGGTGGACATTTTCAACTGGCAGGAAGAGGCCGCCGGGATGATCTCCCAGATGGAGTTCGTCCGCCGGGTGGATGTCCAGTCTGAGACCATCGAGCGATACGTCCGGGATGGCAAGCTGATCCCGGATCTGGTAGTCCCCATGAGCGAGCACCGCACCTTCAAGTATTTCAAAGAAGAAACGCTAGAAAAATACGCCCTGCAGTATGGCTGGACACTGATCGATGACAGCAACCGCAAGGATCTGTTTCTGTACATGGTCCGCCAGATGGATATGAGCTACTCCTACAAGCCTGTACTGATCAAAGCGATCCTACTTTACGCCGACAGCAAAGGACAAGTGCGTCTGTCTGACATCGTAGCCTACTTCCGCTCCTTCTACGAAGACCGCAGAGCGGCAGGCCTTTCTGTGGAGAAGAAAAACAGCATCTTCGCCAAGGGTGGTTACACCGACAAAGAAGCAGAACGGAACATCCTCGCCAACCCCTTCAAACGCTTCGAGGACATGCAGATGCTCCGCCACACCAAGACCCTCGGCATCGTACAGGTGGAGCCGACCGTATGGAAGCACCTGACCGCCGAGGAGAAGGATGAGATCGGTCGGATCTGCGACGAGAAACTGGCTGTCTATTACGGCCGGACATTCTGATGGCTGCAGTGCCCCTGATGCATTGACCAAATAATGCACAAGCGAGGGTGACCCCAAACGGTCACCCTCGCTTCTTTCATGCATTTTGCTTATGGATCTCGATCAGGCCTTCTATCGCCATTTGGGGATCCATCGTGTGGAACATCAGATAATTACGGAACATGGTTTCCGCGTGGGCGATCCTATAGATCCCGGCACTGGTCTCGCAGGTCAGGAACTGCCAATAACGATAAATATATCCAGTCCAAAAAAGCACCTCCTTTGGATAGATTTGTCCATCCTTCCACCGGACCTTTACTTTGCATGTTCAAGAAATACCGCTCTGTAACGACGCGAAAAAACTTTCTGCATCGAGGCCGATCCGCTGTCCATCAGAGATGGATGTCGTGGCGTTCAGCATGGTTTGCAAAAACAATCGATCCAGCGGGGCCCAATCCGGACGATGCTCCCCAGGATAAGCAAAAATCTCTTGTCTCACGGCATTGATCGTTTCGTCCAGGTAGCGGCCGAGCACCTCCTCCTTGGGGATCTCCTTGATCTCCGGTGCGTTCATTTTGATGTCCAGAAGCCGTTCCACGACAGGCTTTAAGCTTTCTTCCAACTCGCTGTCCATAAGCTCACGGAACAGCATCGGCGGTCTTGTGTGCCTGTGCAGGATCCACTTACAGGCCAAGACCGGACGAAGCACATAGAAGTATTTCTTCGCACGGACCATATCGCCCCTCAGATACCCCCGATAATTACCCTCTGCCATGCTCAAATAGTGGTGCAAGGCACTTTTGCAGGAGAAGTAGTCATCCATAAGGGGGCTCAATCGGTCTATGAAGTCAGTCTGACAGTACACGATCGGTGCAGACAGCCACTCGAACAGCGTAGGGTTAGAGCTGTGGAGCAGTCGCAGGGCTTTATCCAAATCCCATCCGTTGATATCCAGCATATCGTTGATGGGCAACTCGATGACATCCCGTGTCTTTTCCAGCTTGAGGTAGTGCTCAGGTTTGCGCACATAAATAAATCTGACATCATAGTCACTGTCCGGGGACGGAAATCCCCAGGCACGACTCCCAGACTCAACTGCGTGCAAGATCCTGACACCCTCTTCACGCTCGATCTGTGCAAGCTTTTCTATGATCAACCCGTTCATAATGATCCCCTCCATGATCTAGCCACCAAACCGATATGCCTTCGGCCATTCATAGCCGGCACTGTTTACCAGTTCCACAACACCTTTACGGGCAATATGGGGGCTGGAGCATAGTCGATCGACCAGTTCCTCTATCATTCGCTCGACCTCGTCATCCTTCAAGGAGCGCAAGACATCCAAGCAGGCGATGAACCCTCTTGCCGATCTCCTATCCAAAATACCCGGAAGCTCCTTCACCAGTGCTTGTCTGTGCTCTGTGCAAAGGAGTACGCGTTCTGCATCATATTCTTCATTAGCGCCATTTTCCCGATACATCTTCGCCAACCAAACGCTATCCCGGATCGATCTGGGGAGATCATCCCTATCCATTTCTTTCAGTTGCTTCAACAGAGGAATGATATGTACGCGGTCCTCTGGCTCCATGTAATAGTCTTCCAACAAACAGTGCCGTGCATGATCGTGGGATAGATGCTGTTTCCAGAAGTCCCGTACCTCTCTATAGGGGCGATCCAAAAAGTCCATAATCTCGACCCTGCAGTCCATGAGGTGCTCCAGTTCCTTGCTATCATGGCAATTTTCGATCAGCTCATCGATGATCGCAAGACTTTTCCATTCAAGTGCATCTCCCCATCGAAGATAGAGGAACTCGATATCTGTCACACCCCGTGCATGCGAAAAGAAGGCGGCTCTGTGCTCCCAAAACCACGTGAGCATTTGCTCCCGTTGCTCATCTGTAGCTTCATCGAATAGAATATCCCAGTCCTCCACGCACTCATAGTAGAAGTCCTCGAATTCTCCTTCTTCATCGGCGTACACCTTTTTGGATGCAATTTCAAAGGCTG
>JAFNXT010000053.1 GCA_017378975.1 Oscillospiraceae bacterium | reverse complement strand
TTCACCTATGGCGCGCCGCCCCATGCCGGTGCGGCTCCCGGTGTGGACCGTCTGATCATGCTGCTCACCGGCGAGGAGAGCATCCGTGAGGTCATCACCTTCCCCATGAACAAGAATGCGCAGGATCTGATGATGGACGCGCCCACCGCAGTGGAACAGCATCAGCTGGACACCGTCCACATCGCACTGAACATCCAGGAATGAATCATGACCGGGGCGGCGTTGCAAGACCGTTTGCAATGCCACCCCGTAGCCATTTGTGTCCCAGATTCTGCGATATGTCCGCCTGTGATGGAGTTTTAAGAAAACCGTTTTCGTCCAAATGTGCGTTTTGATGCCGGAAATATTAAAAATCCATGTATTTTGACGGAAATACTTGCATTTTTGCGGGCGGCTGTGATATACTGGAAGTACTTCAGGGAAGGAGGGGATCCTCTATGCCAAGGACAAGCAATAAAGCAGAGCTGATCTTGGATTATGTAAACCGATTCGTGCAGGAGAATGGCTATGCCCCCTCTGTGCGTGAGATCGGCGCGGCGGTTGGTCTTCGCTCCACGGCTTCTGTCAGTTACCATCTGCAGGCGTTGCAGGAGAAGGGGCATCTGTCCACACCGGCCGGCAAGGGCCGGAAGCGTGCCATCGCCACCAATGTCCGTCCGGGCCAGATCCCGGTGGTGGGCGTGGTCACCGCGGGACTGCCGATCCTGGCGGTGGAGAACCAGGAGGGGTCCATGTCCTGGGATGGGGAGCCGGGGATGTTCGCCCTCCGTGTCCGTGGTGACAGCATGGTGGGCGCCGGTATCCTGGATGGGGACCGGGTCGTGATCCGCCCCCAGCAGACGGCGGACGACGGCCAGATCGTGGTGGCCCTGTTGGGCGATGAGGCCACGGTCAAGCGGCTCTCCAGAAGGAACGGTCAGGTCTGGCTCCTGCCGGAGAACGAGGCCTATGCCCCCATCGACGGCACCGAGGCCCAGCTCCTCGGCATCGTCAAGGCCGTGGTCAGAGAATATTGACAAAAAACTGTCTTCGCAAGGAGGTCTCAAAGAGGCCTCCCCGCGAAGACAGTTTTTATTTTTTGGAGATCGGGCGCAGGATCAGCTTCGTCAGGCGGTCCAGTCCGATGCCGGCCAGCAGGGAGATCAGGAAGATCGGCACCGTGACACACAGGAACAGCAGAGGGTACCTGGCAGGTGTCCACCACTGGGGCAGGAGCTTGTAGCACCAGCTATCCAGCAGGTGGGACAGCAGGTAGCCGCCGAAGACACCGCCGGAGGCGGTCGCCAGGATCCGGGCGAGCTTCTGAGGGAGCCGGACCCGGTACAGGGCCACGAACAGGCACACCGCCACCGTGGCGATCGGCAGTTCCGAGAACTCCCAGCCCATGGCATCGTTCAGCGGGCCGTCGGTAGACAGGACGGTGAGGGTGCCCATGAGCAGAGCGACCGCTCCTGCGGCGGCGATGCCCAGCCATGGAGAGAGCTTCGGCTGGAGCCGGCGGACCACCGCGCCCAGCACATAGTAGGTCACGGGGTAGAAGCTCCGCCAGTAGTCCGGGAACAGAGGGTAGGGCACCGTGCCCGGCAGGGCCGTCAGGATCAGGAGCACCGCGGTGAAGCCCAGCAGGCTCCGGGTGGACTTGAGCTGGCGCAGGATCATGTTCAGGAAGGGGCACAGGAGGATCAGACCGATGTACATCTCCACATACCAGCCGTAATAAGCGCCGGTGAACTCGAAGATCCGGCGGATCCAGGTGGTCATGGACCGGGCATCCCCCAGCAGGAAGTGGCGGACGGGGATCGAGATCAGAGCCGCCAGCAGGTAGCCGAGGAGCACCGGGGGCAGACTGCGCCAGCAGGCCCGGGGGGAGGTCTTCTCCGACTGGAGGTAGCCCGTGAGCATGAGGAACAGGCCGATACAACTGACGATGCCCCAGCGCAGGCCTCCGGTGAGCCACATGATCACGCCCTTTTGGGGCATCACATAGTAGCCGTTGTTCAAATAGAAATGGAACAGTACCACGAACAGGAAAGCCAGACACCGGATCAGATCCAGGCCGGGGGAGCGTTTGGTCATGGAGGCACCTCCTGATGTTTTTCTGAGGAGAGTGTATCACGGTTCGGGGCGAAGCGCAAGGGGAAGGGATGATATCCTCACCGGAAATCGATTTTTGATCATCCCCGAAGGGGATACCTCGATCGTGCATTCTGCATCCTGCATTTTGCATTTGTCAAAAAGCCAAACGATAGTTTATGGGTTTACCGAAACGTTGATGAACGTTACGGAACGTTCATTTCTGTGGGGTTGATATATGGGATCAAACGTGGTATGATATGCTGGATATAATGAAAAAGAAGGGATATCATGGAGCTTTGGACCT
>JAFNXT010000052.1 GCA_017378975.1 Oscillospiraceae bacterium | reverse complement strand
TCTGCCTCCCCTCTGGCGGCGGAGGAGTTCCCGGAGTACGATGTGAACCTGCGTTCCGCCGTGTCCATCGCCCGGCGGCTCCAGGATCCGCTGGCGGAGCTGGTGAAGATCGACCCCAAGGCCATCGGCGTGGGACAGTATCAGCATGACTGCCCCCAGAAGGAGCTGGATACGGCGCTGGGTGCCGTGGTGGAGGACTGCGTCAACGCCGTGGGCGTGGATGTGAACACCGCCTCCCGGAGCCTTTTACAGCAGGTGTCCGGTCTGAACGCCACCACCGCAAAGAATATCGTGGCATACCGGGAGGAGAACGGTGCCTTCACCAGCCGTGCCCAGCTCAAAAAGGTGCCCAAGCTGGGCCCCAAGGCATTCCAGCAGTGCGCCGGCTTCCTGCGGATCCCGGAGAGCAAGGAACTGCTGGACAACACCGGTATCCATCCGGAGTCTTATGCCGCCGCCAAGGCCCTGATCGCCCTGTTCGGGCTGAAGAAGGGTGAGAGTCTGGCGGATCTGCCGGCACGGCTGGAGGCTTACGGCACCGCCAGAGCCGCCGCTGAGTGCGCGGTGGGTGAGCCTACCCTGATCGACATCGCCAGAGAACTGTCGAAGCCCGGACGGGATCCCCGTGACGAGCTGCCTGCGCCTGTGCTCCGGAAGGACGTGCTGGAGATGAAGGATCTGAAGCCCGGGATGGTGCTGACGGGCACCGTGCGGAACGTGATCGATTTTGGCGTGTTCGTGGACATCGGTGTCCATCAGGATGGCCTTGTCCACATCTCTCAGGTAGCCAGCCGCCGCCTGCGCCACCCCAGCGAAGCCGTGAAGGTGGGCGACGTGGTGAAGGTGATCGTGCTGGAGGTGGACGAGAAGCGCCACCGCATCAGCCTGTCCATGAAGCAGGTGCCGAAGGAGTGACAGGATGTTTACTACGAAGCATTTCATTTGGCTCGGCATTTGTGTGCTGATGATCGGGGGCTTTTGTGGCTGTCCGGTCTGGCGGTGGTCATGCTCTGGGTCAACAGCGCCTTGAGCGTGTATGACACCAATTTCTTCTTCGTGGTCCGTCCACCGGTGGAAGGACTGCCCCTGCTGAACCTTGACCATGGCTGGCATGTATACTTCCTGACTGTGGTGGGGATCGGGCTGGTGGCCCTGACCTCGGTGCATCTGCCGACCATGTTGCGGGAGCGGCGCAGTCACAGTAAAATGAAATGATGAAGGGCGGAGCCGGGCTCCGCTCTTCGTTTTTTTGTTGACAAAATACGCCAGTGATCCTACACAAGTCAACAGGGCCGCCGGAAGGCGGTCCTGTTTTTGGTCGCGCGGAGGTTTACATAATATGATGTGTAGGGCGGGGGCTTGCCCCCGACGCCGGACAGCCGTAGGCTGTGCGGTCTCGCCTGCACAGCGGGCGGGGACACCCCCGACCTCGCTTGTGAGGGAGGGCGAGTTCGCCGCCTTTTGGGCGGCGGCGGGCGAGATCTCAGCCCAGTGGGATCGTTCCTCTGCGGGGGATCGCCACGTCGCTGGCGCTCCTCGCGATGACAGTATTTTCTGGTGGTGTCGTGATGATTGACAAAATAGTGGGTGTAAATTATAATGGATGATAGCAAATCGCACAAAACTATTGTGAGAGGATGTGTCCATATGTTGCGGAAAAGACGGATCGGTGTTTTGCTTCTGGCGGTGGTGATGGTGCTGCAGCTCCTGCCGATATGGGGCAGTGCCGCGCCGGAGGTGCGGTTACAGAAGAACGGTCTGACGGAGAAGGTGGAGGATGGTACCATCCTGCACACATGGTGCTGGTCCTATGCCACGGTGAAGGAGAACATCCCTGAGATCGCGGCGGCAGGCTTCTCCGCGATCCAGGTCTCGCCCCTGTCCCTGTGTAAGGAGGGTGGCAAGAACATCAACGGCGGCTGGTACTGGCATTATCAGCCTGTGGACTATGAGGTCTTCGGCAATTACCAGATGGGCACGCTGGAGGACTTCAAGGCCATGTGTCAGCAGGCCCATGCCTATGGGCTGAAGGTGATCGTGGATACGGTGATCAACCACTGCACCTCTGACTACGGCGCGATCAGCGATACGATCACCGGTGCCTTCGACGGGCAGGCCTTCCATGACCATTCCGACCATGCCCATGAGGCCGCCAACTGGTCGGAGGTGGACCGGTATGAGGAGACCCAGTATCCTCTGAGTGGACTGTACGACTGGAACACCCAGCGGCAGGACGTGCAGGACTATCTGAAAAACTTCCTGATCAAGTGCGTGGAGTATGGGGCCGACGGCTTCCGGTTCGATGCCGCCAAGCTGATCGAGCTGCCCGATGATAAGTCGGATACCTACGGCAACGGGTTCGCCAGCGATTTCTGGCCCTATGTGTTGCAGAACGGCGCTTCCTTCCAGTATGGCGAGTCTTTGCAGGAGGGCGGCCGTCATGAGTACGATCAGGGGGCGGATGCCAAGAGCGGCTTCGATGACAGCGACTCCAGCCGTCTGGGCGCTTACCAGAGCCTGAGCTTCACTACCCCGGAGGGGCAGGAACAGCCCTTCTTCACCACCGCGTCCTATTACGGTTTCCGGGTCCGGGACTGTATCTCCACCGGGGACCTGTCCGTGGACCGGATCGGGGACGTCCTGATGCCGGAGGGGGCTACGGCCCACAGGACCGTCACTTGGGTGGAGTCCCATGACAACTACTGCAACAACGCTTCCTATCTCCAGTTGGATGAC
>JAFNXT010000051.1 GCA_017378975.1 Oscillospiraceae bacterium | reverse complement strand
GATCCCCGGCGACAGCCAGATCTTCGACGGCAGCGGCTGGTCCATCTATGATGTGGCGGATGCCTCCGCCATCCAGCTGGAGAGCGACGGCGAGACTCCCGATCCCGTGGTGGAACGCACCCTGTACTTCGAGAACATCTACGGCTGGGCGGCTCCCATGGCTTACATCCTCCACAGCGACGATACCATCGAGGAAGTGGCGCTGGACCGTGTGCTGGGCAACTACTACATGTTCTCCGCGCCCGGCGATGCCAAGAAGGTGGCCTTCTCTGAGGATGTCGTGGCCAATCCCTCCGCTCTGCTGGCACAGTCCGGCACGGCGCTGGTGGAGGGCAAGGACCTGTTCGGCATCGATCTGAGCTGGTCCGAGTATCAGGTGGGAGAGACCGCGGACTACTACACCCTGTACTTCGATAACACCACCACCGGCTGGACCACGGTCAAGGCCTATGCATGGAACACCGCCGGTCAGCTCAGCGGTTGGCCCGGTATCGACATGACCTATGTCTCCGGCAACATCTGGTCCGTCCAGATCCCCCTGGAGATGACCAACATCATCTTCAACAACGATGCCGGTTCTCAGACCAACGACCTGAGCATCCCCGGCAGTAACTACATCTGGAACGGCTCCGATTGGGCCTCCTATGGCGACACCCAGACCGAGACCGTGTTCTTCGACAACACGTTCTACGGCTGGTCTGAGGTCTACGCCCACTACTGGAAGAATACCCAGTCCGGTGCTGAGGGCACCCAGTGGCCCGGCGTGAAGATGGATCTGGTCAGCGGCAATATCTACAAGGTGGAAGTGCCTCTGGGTATGACCAACATCATCTTCAACAACAATGCCGGCAACCAGACCGGTGACCTGACCATCCAGGGCGACGGTCACATCTTCGCTACTCCCGCCTGGAACTCCATGGGCGGCAAGATCATCTTCTTCGCCAACCCCGAGGGCTGGGAGAAGGTCTATGTGACCTACGGCAACGGTGCCTCCGATACCTTCATCAACGCTCCCGGCGTGGCTATGGAGGATCTGGGCAACGGCATCTGGTCCGTTCTGATCCCCGAGGGCAACGATACGGTGAACTTCTACAACAACAAGTACACCGCTTCCGACCTGCCCGGTCAGGACAACTGCTATGTCGGCGGCAACTGGTACAACTACGTCGGCGCTGAGGGTAAGGAGATCCAGCAGGTGCCTGTCATCCGTGTGGATGATCTGGCCTTCGGCCACTATGTGGTGGAGATCTCCGGTATGCCCCAGTACACCGATGATGTGGACTGGATGAAGATCCTGGATCTGCAGGACAAGATCGCCAAGGGCGAGGCGGAGCAGTCCGAGCTGGACACTTATCTGGCCTCTGTCACCAAGGATACCTACCTGTATATCGACGGCATCCGCATCTTCCAGCCTCTGGGCGCCACCAACGACAACTACGCCCTGAAGGAGAACAGCGCCGCCTTCGCGGAGCTGCGTACTCTGATCATGCAGGGCAAGGCGGCCGTGGCGACCTACATCGTCAACAAGGCTTCTGTCTACACCGGCAACTTCAGCTGGACCGAGAACCGTAACGGTGACTTCGTCGGCAGTCAGATCAAGAGTGTGGACGATTATCTGGTCATCGGTCCCAACAATGAGACCTATATCAACTCCAACCTGAACGATCAGGCCGTGATCTTCTATGTGAAGGAAGACCACATCGAGGGCACCGGTCGTGAGCACAGCCTGCAGATCGCCATGAGAGCCATGGATGCCGGGCTGTTCACCAGCGGCAACAGCACCGGTCTGTACGCCACCGTCTATCAGGGCGAGGCGATCATCCTGCCCAACGGCGAGGTCAAGTACGGCTGGAAGCCTGTGACCACGCTGCTCAGCGGTACGGAAGAGTACTACGAGATCGACTACAAGTCCTGCCCCTACACCTACGATGCCAACGGTGACAAGGTCTATCAGGTGGCCCTGTCTGTCCGTCAGGGCATGGTCTCCTTCACCTCCGTCAAGACCAACGGTCTGACCATCATGGACCGTCTGGCGAATGAGTGCGACTACGTTCTGGTGGATGGCGTCTATCGCGAGGCCAAGGACGGCACCATCGACGGCGGCGAGCAGGCCAATCTGGACTTCAAGGGCGTGGGCCTGCAGCTGGCCAGCGTGACCTACGCGGCTCCCGTGGTGAGCCAGCCCGCTCCCGAGGTGGAGAGCGTCACCGATCCCGAGCTGACTCTGAAGTATCCCAGCCTGAGCTTCGAGGATGAGATCTTCTACAACGTCTACTTCACCGCCGGCGACATCTCCGACGTGAAGGAGATGGGTCTGATGATCCTGCCCTCCAAGAATGATACGGCCACCATCGATGATGCCATCGGCATCGTCCCCGGCTACATCACCAACGGCTCCATGTTCATGGTCAAGTCCGAGAGCGTGGCTGCCGCCCAGCTGGGCGATACCGTGTACTTCATGGTCTACGCCCGGATGGCGGATGGCACCTACCGCTACTCCAAGGCCGCCGGTTACAGCGCCAAGGCTTACGCCAGCACTGTGCTGAACGGTGATTACAGCACCGAGCTGAAGGCTCTGGCTGTGAGTATGGTGGAGTACGGTGCCGAGGCTCAGCTGTACTTCGGTCACAACACCGGTTCTCTGGTGGATTCCGCCCTGACGGAGTCCCAGAAGGCCCTGATCGCTTCCTACGACAAGTCCATGATGGCAGATCCTGCGAAGCTGGATGCTTCCAAGACCGCCGGCTTCGTCAGAGATAACGCCAACTTCAAGAGCCTGTATCCCTCCGTCTCCTTCGACGGTGCCTTCTCCATCAACTTCTACTGCGTCCCTGCCGTTCCCGTGGATGGCGACATGACGCTGTACTGGTGGGATGCTGAGACCGCGGCTTCCGAGGATAAGCTGACGGTGGAGAACGCTGTGGGCTCCATGAAGATGGATGGCTTCGGCCAGTACTGGGGCCAGGTGTCCGGTATCGCCGCCAAGGATATGGATAAGACCTACTACGTCAGTTGTGTCTTCGAGTCCGAGGGCGAGATCGTGACCTCCGGCATCATCCCCTACTCCCTGGGCGCCTACTGTGACACCAAGGCCGCAGTGGATGGCGATGCCCAGCAGGCCTTCGCGCAGGCCACCGCAGTCTACGGCTACTACGCCAAGGATTATTTCGCAAGCATCGCATGATAAAGACCTGAACTTCGCCCTCCCGGCTACCACCGGGAGGGCGAAACCTATTTTTGCGGCCGCCCACCATGGGGGCGGATCGGCGTGATGTAGGGCGGGGGCTTGCCCCCGCCGCAGCGTGTCAAAAAACCATGTCTTCGCGAGGAGGGCAAAGCCCGACGTGGCGATCCCCTAACTATTCGGGGAGGTTTTCGATATATTTCCCTACTGATCGGGGGATTCCCACGACCAGTCTGCGGACTGGTCTCGGAATGACACCACTTTTTTGACAGTCTGGGGCGGGGGCTTGCCCCCGCCGGTGTTTTCGCCTTTTGGCGAAAACACATCGCCCACCATGGGGGCGATGGCTCCCTCTGTCACGGCTGACGTCGTGCCACCTCCCTCGTGAACGAGGGAGGCAAGATCGCTGTCCGGTGGGGGCAGGGGTCACTTCAGGCGCTGGAGGATCTTTTCGGTCAACAGGTCCAGCAGGTCTTGGGGTGGAGCTTCGGTGTCGGGGGCGGTGTCCCATGCCACCCGGCGCAGGTCGATCAGGTCCAGAGGGGAGATGTTATTGGAGGAACTGCTCCCACCGATCGCCCCACAGCCCAGCGTCAGGGCTGGGAAGAGCCCTGTGGAGGCACCGATGCCGCCGAGGGCCGAAGGGGTGTTCACCAAAAACCGGGACACCGGGATCTGGAGGGCGAAACGGCGGATCACCTCGGTATCGGTACAGTGCATACTGAAGGTATGGCCCCGGCCTTCGTGGGTCAGGACCTCGATCGCCTTTTGGAGCACCGCTTCCTCGCTGTCCATGACGAAGAATGCCAGCACAGGACACAGCTTCTCCATGGAATAGGGACGGGTGGGACCGGCCTCCTGTTCCCTCGCCACCAGGATCTGGGTGTCGGCAGGGACACCGATCCCTGCCATTTTGGCAAGGGTCACCGCATCCCGGCCCACGATCTGAGGGTCCAGAGTCCCGTTGGGCCGGAACAGGAGCTTCGCGAGCCGCCCGGCTTCCTCTTTATCCATGAAATAGAAGCCCCGGCGCTGGGCTTCCTGCCGGACGGCCTGTTCCACGGAGCGCTCCACCACGATGCTTTGCTCCGAGGCGCAGACTGTGCCGTTGTCGAAGGTCTTGGAGCGGAGGATGCAGTCCACAGCGTGGGCCACGTCTGCCGTATGGTGGATATAGCAAGGACCGTTACCGGCACCCACGCCGATGGCAGGCTTGCCGGAGGAATAGGCGGCCTTCACCATGCCGGGTCCGCCGGTGGCAAGGATCAGTTGGATGTGGGGGGAGGTCATGAGCTCCTGACAGCCTGCCATGGATGCCTGGGTCAGGCAACTGATGCTCCCCACGGGGGCGCCTGCGCTTTCCGCCGCCCGTGCCACGATCTGGGATGCCAAAAGGGTACATTTGACGGCCTTGGGGTGGGGAGAGAACACGATCGCGTTGCCGGATTTCAGGGCGATCAGGGCCTTGTAGCAGACGGTGGAGGTGGGGTTGGTGCTGGGGACGATGGCGCAGATCGGACCCACGGACACACCGATCTCCCAGATCCGTTCCTTCGGGTCCTCCCGGAGGATGCCCACGGTCTTCATATCACGGATCGCCTCCAGTACCTTACGGGAGGCGAATCCATTTTTGGTGGTTTTGTCCCTGACGTTGCCGAAGCCGGTCTCCTGTACTGCCAGCTGGGCCAGCTCCTGGCTCTGGGCGGCGAAGGCCTGACTGATGGCCTCGGTGATGGCGTCCAGTTGGGTCTGATCCAGACGACGCAGGATGGTCTGGGCCTGTGCGGCCTGCTGAGCCAGATCCCGGGCCTCCTGTCGGGCGGAAAGGTCTTTGTCCAGTTGCATAGGTTCCTCCGATCGTTGGGAAAGATACGAGATATGAGATACGAGATATGAGATACCACGACGATCCACTCTCCACCGGTCACGTGCCACGACAGGTGGAGATCGCGGCGGCGAAGGCTTCACAGGCGGCGTAGCAGGCGGAGCGGGTGCCGGTCAGGAGGGCACCGCCGAAGTTGGTCTCGGTGGGAGGTGCGTAAAGTTTACATAACTTTACGTCGGCGGATTTCAGGGCGGCGTCCAGCCCGTACATGCTCTCCAGCGGCGGCGCGATCAGGTAGGCCAGCGGTGTGCCGGGGGATACCCCGGCTTCCTCTGCCAGAAAGCTGCCGCAACTGCTGACGGTGTGGGCAAGATAGGGGATGCCATCGCGCTCCCGGAAGCCCAGTCCCTCCAACGCCCGGAGGGCGGCTTCCATGCCGCTTTGGGCGGCCCCCGGGGTGGGAGCCGCCAGGATCCCGATCACCTCTCCGGCGTTGGGGGTGGTGGCGTTGGGAGCGCCGGCGTAGAAGCTCCGCCCGTAGCGGACCTGCACATCGGCGGCCTTGGTGGCTTCGTCCAGCGCGATATAGGTGGCATCGTCACAGTCGGTGGTGAGCATGGCAAGCGCGGGGCGGTCCGTGGGGATCCCCAGCCCCTCCAGAAGCTGGCGGTCGGCGTTGGGGATATACCGCACCAGCAGGACCTTCACCGGGATCATCAGGTGTCCCTCCGAAGGGCCACGCCGGAGACCTTCCGCCGGAGGATCGTTTCGATCAGCTCCGCGATGTGGGCACCGGCTTCCGCCGCCGGCGTGCCTTGGGCGTGGATGTTGGAGATCACCGTCCGGGCGGATTCGCTGACACCGGTACGGGGCTTGTAGGTGAGATAGGCGGACATGGACTTGTCCGTCACCAGACCCGGACGCTCGCCCACCAGCATACACACCAGCTCACAGCCGGTGATGTCCCCCATGGCATCCCCCGCACCCACCCGGCAGTAGCGGACGAACACCGGGTCGGCGGCGGGGATCCCCCGGAGCTTCAGGCCGTCCTGCAGGGCGGCGAGACAGTCGGGAGCGTTGGCCATGACGGCGGCGGAGGAGAGTCCGTCCCCCACCACCAGTTGGACACGGGGCGGCGTGGGGAAGGCCTTTTTCAGAGCTTCGGTAGCTTCCGGACCGAAGCGGCGGCCCTTGTCCGGTCGGGTCAGGTATTCATCCTTGGTCTGACACAGGGTCTGTAGGTCCAGCATGCCGTGGACCTTGGGGAAGTCCTCCGGTACCTGAGAGAACACCGCATCCTGTGCCGCCGCATGGTCGGCACGGAACCGGAGCATGGTCAGGGTCTTGTACCGGGGGCCTGCCCGGCCGGAGCCCAGACGGGCAGGGGTCTTCTCCTTCATTTTGGCGAACCGGGCCTTGTTGGCAGGGTCTTGGGTCAGGTAGAGCTTCCGCAGGTCCAGCGCCGTCACGTCCGGCACGAAGTCCCCGTCCTTCAAATGGGTGTCCTGGGGCTGGGGGCCGGGGTCCGTGGGGCGGTAGTCGCTGCCCTTCACCTGAGGCTCCATCTGCTCCAACAGCTCCCGGATCAGGGCGGTGATGTCTTGTTTCGTCATAGTACCCTCCTTAGGGACGTTCGTAGGGTGGGGGCATGCCCCCACCGGTGCGCTTGCCTGAGGCAAGCTCACTTCGCCCGAAGGGCGAAAAAGCGCATCTTGCGCGCCCCCCGGGGCGCGACGGCGAAGGCATGCCTTCGCCCTACGGGTATGATATGCGATGCGCACCCCATTGGGGCGCGAAGGGTGGGTGTTTTAGTAGAGCAGGCAGGAGCCGTCGCCGGCTTTGGGGGTGAGCTTGCCGTTTTCGAGGAAGCCCATGTTCTCCAGCCAGCGGTGGAACTCCGGGATGGCGGTCTTGCCCGTCAGCTCCCGGAGGGTGGCGGTCTCCCGGAAGCCGGTGGTCTGGTAGTTGAGCATGATGTCATCGCCGTGGGGGATGCCCATGAAGTAGTTACAGCCTGCCATGGTCAGGAGCGCCGCTAAGTTTTCGATGCTGTTCTGGTCCGCCTTCATGTGGTTGGTATAACAGCAGTCACAGCCCATGGAGACCCCGGTGAGCTTGCCCATGAAATGGTCCTCAAGACCGGCCCGGGTCACCTGACGGGCATCGTACAGGTATTCCGGTCCGATGAAGCCCACCACGGTGTTCACGAGGAAGGGATCGAAGCGTTTGGCGAAGCCGTAGCAACGGGCCTCCATGGTCACCTGATCCGTGCCGTGGTGGGCATCGCTGCTGAGCTCCGAGCCCTGACCGGTCTCGAAGTACATGACGTTGGGCCCCTCGGCGGTGCCCTTGTGCTTCAGGAGCTGTCGGGCTTCTTCCAGCGTGGCGGCGTCGAAGCCGAAGGCGGCGTTGCCCTTCTGGGAGCCGGCGATCGACTGGAAGATCAGGTCGCAGGGTGCCCCGTCCCGGACCGCCTGCATCTGGGTGGTCACATGGGCCAGCACACAGGTCTGGGTGGGGATCTGCCAATGGTCCCGGATCTCTGCGAAGCGGCGCAGGATCCGGCCAGCCTGCTCCGGGGAGTCCGTCACCGGGTTCAGGCCGATCACCGCGTCACCGGCGCCGAAGGTCAGGCCTTCCAGCGTGGAGGCGGTGATGCCCTCCAGATCGTCGGTGGTGTGGTTGGGCTGGAGCCGACAGCTCAGAGTGCCGGGCAGACCGATGGTGGTATTGCAGTGGGCGG
>JAFNXT010000050.1 GCA_017378975.1 Oscillospiraceae bacterium | reverse complement strand
GTAGTTCTGCACCACATCCGGATACCGCTCACAATAGTAGTTCCCGTCGAAGAGTGCCGAGGACTTTCGGTGCTCCTGATAGCCCTTCGTAATGAAATGGTTATAGATCGCTTCCCAATCGTCCCCAAAGGCTTCCTTCAGGTCCGGATTGTTGTTGCGGTAGAAGCCCAGATCCAGGATCGTACTGGAGGGTCTGCCTTCCTTGATGCCATGGGCCTTCCAATGGGCCTTCAGCTCCGCGTCGGTCATGCCGGCCAGATCCACGTTCCGGTCCCGGTAGACCATCACATCGAAGCTGGCCTTCTCGATCCAGGTCTCCTGGCTCCGGGTGGAGGACACCAGACAGAACCAGTCCAGACACAGTCTGCCGGAGGCCAGCGCCGCCTGCGTCACCCAGACATCGCCGCCGTTGTAGTTGGTGCCTCTCAAGGAGGTCGGAGAGGATTCATACAGATGATACTTGTTGGTGATCGCGTCGTATCCCACGATCGCGATGAAGTGGTTGGGCACATGGCCGATGGCCACGCCGCCACCCAGCAAGTGGTTCTTCAGCCGTGTGCTGTTGGAGCCTTCCCAGTAGCCTTCGCCGTCATCGCCGCAATCCAGCTTGATGCCGTAAGTACTGCCGTATTTGGCTTCCACCCGGGGATACAGCACGAAGCGGTACACACCTTCCGGACCGTTCGGATTGAACGAACCGATCTGATGGGCCCAGGAGGCAACGGAAGGTATGTCCATCCGCTCGCCGGAAAGGTAACCGACCGTATTCACCAGAGAAAGGATGCCGCAACCGGTGGCAGAGATGGTACCTCCGCCATAGGAAAGACTGCCCCACCGGCTGTCATGCTGGCTCAGGCATCCGGTATACGCCACCGCGTTGGCCTCGTTGGCGATCATCGGGATCGACGACAGGGTGAGGACCAATGCCAGCAGCAGTGATAAGACTCGTCTTGATCTGTCCATCATATCCCCCTTCATCCGTACAGCTCATAGGTCCCAAGGAAATGCTTTTTGATCCTCAGATGATCCGTCGTGGTGATACTGCCGTCACCGTCCACATCCGCCGCGATCGCTTCGGCGGTCCCCATCGCGTACCGCTCCAGGAATGCCGACTTGATCCGCAGATAGTCCGTGGTATCCACCGTGCCGTTGCCGTCCAGATCGCCCATCACCGCCACGGTGACGCTGTCCATCCGCGTACCGTCCGAATAAAGCTCGATCCGGGCTCCCGTGTACACGGCATCCGTTCCGCTGAGGACGATGCCGTCCGTACCGACCACCCGCAAAAGCGCTTCGTTCTCCAGTTGGGTCAGAAGCGCGTCCACCGTGGTGCCCAGCTTCACGCCCTTCAGGCACTGATCCACGACGGAATAAGCCGATCCGGCGATGGCGGTGATCCGCTTCACCTCGTCCTTGACCTCCACAGGGTCCAGCACCAGCTTGGTCTGGTTGCCGCCCCGGTCGATCGCGTAGATGTGGGTGATATACAGGCCGCCTTCATTATTATGATCCGCGGCATCCACCCGGAAGGTGTAGGTATCGCCGTTCGGAGTGCCCAATTGGGTCTCCATGAACTGCTCCGCCAGATCATCCTGATCGTTCAGGATCGTCCAGGCGGGGAACACCACCTTGCTGATGGCCCAGTCATCCTTCACGGTACACGTCACCGTGTAGCCCGCCGCGCTGACATCGGAGATGACCACATCAGATATGGTAGGAGCGCTATGATCGTAGGCCTCGGTCTGGGCATTGATGCCGTGACCGGCGTAATGTCTGGCCGCCATAGTGTAATCATTGGGCCAGGTCTGGGCCACATCGGGCCGGATGAACAGATAGTAGTCCGGGTCATAGGTCAGGCTCGCTCTGCGCCCCTCTGCCTGCCCATGGTCGATGTAGTGGAGCAGATACTGTTCTTTATAGTTCTCCGCCACATCCGGGTAGTTCTTGCAATAGTAGCTGCCATCGAAGAGCGCCGAAGACTTTCGGTGTTCCTGATAGCCCTTCGTGATGAAGTGCTCATAGATCGCTTCCCAATCGTCCCCGAAGGCTTCCTTCAGGTCCGGATTGTTGTTGCGATAGAACCCAAGGTCCAGGATCGTACTGGAGGGTCTGCCCTCCTTGATGCCCCGCTCCTTCCAGTGCTTCTTCAGATCCGCGTCGGACAGATGGGAGATATCCTTGTTCCGGTCCCGGTAGACCATCACATCGAAGCAGGCTTTCTCGATCCAGGTCTCTTCCACCGTCCCCGGTGCCGGCGGAACGTCACCGTAGTATCTTAAGATCGTGTAAGCGGAGTATTTCGAATACAATTGGCTCGGCGTGTAATAGCTCCGCTTCATCTGAGGGGGTGTCTGCTCGGTGATCTCGATCCTGGTGATCGCGCCGTTGCCGTCATACTCCAGCCCCGAGACCAGCACCACATGGGAAGCGCTGTTCAGCGCGTCACCGAGCTGCAGCGTGTAGGTGGCCCTGTCTTTGGTGACTTTACCAAAGCTGGTGGAGACATCGGGGATATAGTAGGTCGTCCTTCTTTCGATGCCCCACACCCAGGAAACGAAGGAGGAGCAATCCGACGCATAGTAAGGAGCCGTAGGTCCGTCACAATAGCTTCTGCCGGTGTAGAAGATACTGCCCGGCGTGGCTGCCGCCGTCTGGAACTCCTCGAAGGTGGCGGCATAGCCTATGTATTCACCGGAGTAGATCGGCTGACCGTAAGGGATGTGATAGGTGCCCCCGGCGTAAAACGTACCGGACCACCCTTGCACCGTCTGCTGTGCCACCCATGTGATGCCGTAATACCAGTCGGCACGGGCGACCATGTCCTTCTGGTCCTGCGTCGCCGCAGGCACCGACCGGACCGGTGTGGCCGGACAAACAGACAAACACAGCGCCACCACAAGGAGGAGCGACGATACTCTTTTGAAAAGATCTCTGCCCATGATGCATCTCCTATAAATAGCTACAGTCTTTCCGGTCGGAGCGACTGTCCTCCGCGATCACGCCAGCAGGTCGTAGGTCCCGAGGAAATGCTCCATGATCCTCAAATAATCCGTGGTGTTGACGACACCGTCACCATCCACATCGCCTGCCGCGTATTCCACATCGCTCATATCGTACTTCTCAAGGAACGCGGCCTTGATCCGCAGATAGTCCGTCGAATCGATCTCATCGTTCCCGTCCAGATCGCCCCGCACCGCTACCGTCACGGTGTCCACCAGCACGCCATTCGACCAGAGCTCCACACGGGCTCCCGTATGGACGGTGGCCGATCCGCCGATCCTGGTGCCGTCGGCGCTGATCACCTTCAGAAGATCGCTGTCCTCCAACTGTGCCAGCATCGCCTGTACCGTGGTACCAAGCTTCACGTTCTTCAGACAGCCTCCGCTGACGAAGTAAGAAGCGCCGGCGACCGTCGTGATGAACTCCGCCTTGCCCTTCACCTCGACCACGTCCAAGACCAACTGGGTCCGGTTGCCGCCCCGGTCCTCCGCATAGATATGGGTGACATACTGGCCACTCTCCCAGTTGTGATCCGCGGCATCCACCCGGAAGGTGTAGGTATCGCCGTTCTTGGTGCCCTTCTGGGTCTCCATGAAGTGCGCCGCCAGATCGTCCTGATCGTTCAGGAGCGTCCAGGTGGGGAACACCACTTTGTTGACCTGCCAGTCATCCTTCACGGTACAAGTCACCGTGTAACCTCCCTCTCCGACATCGGAGATCTTCACACCAGAGATCACCGGCGCGCTGTGATCATAAGCCACGGTCTGGGCGTTGATGCCGTGACCGGCATAGTGCTTGGCCGCCATGGTGTAATCATCGGGCCAGGTCTCGGCCACATCGGGCCGGATGAACAGGTAGTAATCCGGGTCATAAGTCAGGCTCGCTCTGCGGCCCTCTCTCATGCCGTGGTCGATATAGTGGAGAAGATACTTCTCCTTATAATTCTCTTTCACATCCGGATACTTCTCACAATAGTAGCTTCCGTCGAAAAGCGCCGAGGACTTTCGGTGCTCCTGATAGCCCTTCGTTATGAAATGCTCATAGATCGCTTCCCAATCGTCCCCGAAGGCTTCCTTCAGATCCGGATTGTTGTTGCGATAGAACCCAAGGTCCAGGATCACGCTGGAGGGTCTGCCTTCCTTGATGCCATTCTCCAGCCAGTGCTTCTTCAGATCCGCGTCGGACAGGTGGGAGATATCCTTGTTCCGGTCCCGGTAGACCATCACGTCGAAGCAGGCCTTCTCGATCCAGGTCTCTTCCCGAACTTCCTCGTAATACGGTGCCTCCGGCACGGTGCCTTGATATCTGTAGATACCGTCATAGCTGGCATAGGCCTGCGCCAGCCCGGAGGGCGTATAATAGCTACGCTTGGTCTCGGGGATCGTCTGCTCCGTGATCTCGATGGTGGTCAGGTTGCCGGCGCTGTCATAGATCAGGTCCGTCACCAGCACCACGTGGTAGTCATAGCGGTTCAGCGCGTCACCGATCTGCAACCGGTTACGGATATTGGACGTAGTCACAGAACCGACATAATCGGAATAGTTGGCCAGAGACCGGGTGGACTGCTTTGCCGTCAGGCCCCAGCACCAGGAAACGAAGCCGGAGCAGTCCGAGATGTAGTAAGTGGAGTACCAGGAGCCCGCATAGGACTTGTACCGATAGAACACGCTGTTCGGATCGGATGCCGCTTCCACGAACTTCTCAGGGGTAACGCCATAGCCGATATAGTAGGACGTATCACCCTGACCGTAGGGCAAATGGTAGGTGTTGCCCGCATAGTAGGTATAATAATAATTGTATGCGTGGGCCGAGACCGTTTTCTGCGCCACCCAGGTCAGGCTGTACAGATAGTCCGCTCTGGCCGCGATATTCTTCTGATTCGTCGTCACCGCGTGGACCGGTGTCACCGGAAGCACCGGCAATACAGACACCAAAAGCACCAGCGCGACGATGAAAGATAATATCCTTTTGAATGCTTTCTTATCCATGATCCATCTCCTTCTGTTGACCGTTACACGCTCGGGGGTAATGCTTACACCAGTAAGTCGTAAGTGCCAAGGAAATGCTTTTTGATCCTCAGATGATCCGTCGCGGTGATACTGCCGTCACCGTCCACATCCGCCGCGATCGCCTCGGCGGTCCCCATCGTATAACGCTCCAGGAATGCCGACTTGATCCGCAGATAGTCCGTGGTATCCACCGTGCCGTTGCCGTCCAGATCGCCCATCACCGCCACGGTGACGCTGTCCATCCGCGTACCGTCCGAATAAAGCTCGATCCGGGCTCCCGTATACACGGCATCCGTCCCGCTGAGGACGATGCCGTCCGTACCGACCACCCGCAAAAGCGCTTCGT
>JAFNXT010000049.1 GCA_017378975.1 Oscillospiraceae bacterium | reverse complement strand
CACGGTTCGGTGTTCGATGCCCTACGGAAAAGCGGACGGGAGATGGATATCCGGACGGTGCAGATCCTTGGCAGGCTCCGTCATGCGTCACGGGTCATGGGGCTGTCGCAGTTGCTGGAAACGGTATTCGATGTGACGAAGATCGATCTGCTATACGGCGCGATGCCCGACGGCGATGTACGGATGGGGGAGTTGCAGGACCTGTATCAGTTGGCTGTGACCTTCGAGGCCGGGGGAAAGAAGGATCTGGGCAGGTTCCTGGAACATTTGGAGGCCATGGAAGAGAAGGGCCTTCCCCGGGCGGAGGAGTCCGGCAGTGGGAGCGTCACGATCATGAGCATCCATAAGTCCAAGGGGCTGGAATTCCCGGTGGTGTTCCTGTGTGGGCTTTCCAGAGGGTTCAATAGGGAGAGCCAGCATGAACAGGTCCTGTGCCACAAGGAGCTGGGAGTCGGTATCAGTGCCGCAGACGGGGATCGCCGTGTGCGGTATCCGACGGTGGCCAAACGGGCGATCGCCGCCAGGATCGGTGCGGACGGTCTTTCGGAGGAGCTTCGGGTGCTGTATGTGGCCATGACCCGTGCCAGAGACCGCCTTATCATGACCTATGCGGATAAGAGGCTGGAAAAGACACTGACCGAGATCTGCGCCAGACTTCGGATGGGACAGCGGGAGCTGTTGACCAGAGAGGCCGGATGTCCCGGTGACTGGATCCTGATCGCTGCGTTGCATCGGCTGGAGGCAGGGGAGCTGTTCGCTCTTGGAGGCGATACGAAGGACAGATCTTTGGATGACCATCCGTGGCTGATCCGGGTATCGGATGCACCGGTGGAGCAGGTACAGCAGCATGAAGATGCTCAGTTACCTACAGTTCCTGCGGATCTGGTCGAAGAGCTTCGGGCATTGCTCGATACACGGTATCCTTATCTGGCGGCCACTGTCGCTCCGTCCAAACAGACGGCCACTCAACGGAAAGGCCGGGTGAAGGATCAGGAAGCCGCAGAGAATGCTCCTGCCCCGAAGGTAGAGTCCCGTCAATGGAGGATGCCCAGTTTTGCCGGTAAGCAGGTATTGGGCAGGGAACGAGGCAATGCCCTCCACGCAGGCATGCAGTATATCCGGTATGAAGCCTGTACGGATACGGATGCCGTAGCGAAGGAGCTGGACCGGTTGGTAGCTGAGCGGTTCCTTACCGCAGAGCAAAGGGTGCTGGTGGAAGAACAGAAGATAGCTGAGCTTTTCCAGACACCTCTTGGTCGTAAGCTCCGGTCCGGGGTCGAGGTGATACGGGAGTTCAAGTTCTCGATCCTGGATGATGGGACTGCGTTCGATCCGGCACTGGTGGGGGAGAAGATCCTGCTGCAGGGCGTGGTGGACTGTGCGCTGTTGGAGCCGGACGGGATCACCGTCATCGACTTCAAGACCGACCGGGTCACGGAGGAAAATGTGGGTCAGGCAGTCGAACGTTACCGGCCTCAGGTGGAGGCTTACGCCCATGCGCTGGAGCGCATTTATGGAGCTCCGGTGAAGGCAAGATACCTGTATTTCTTCCAATTGGGAAGGTTTATGGACATTTGAGGACACGGGCGTCACCATCAGGTGACGCCCGTTCGCTGATTCAGCGGCAGTTCTTGTTCTGGTCCTGGTTCTGGTTCTGGTTCTGAGAACGGTTCTGGTTATTGTTCTGGTTCTGAGAGCGGTTCTGGCTGTTGGTCTTGTTCTGCTGATCCATGGTTCATTCCTCCGTGAATATATCTGTATTTTCGGCTTTGGGCCGTAAAGATAGGTTGTCCCGTTTTTCAGGATCTATCCCTTGGCTTGAACAGCAGGCTCATAAGAAGGCCTGCGATCACCGCCGCCGTGATGCCACCGGCGGTGGCCCTTAAGCCTCCGGTCAGGATGCCCAGAAAGCCGTCCTGATCCACTGCCTCCCGGACGCCTTTGGCAAGACAATGCCCAAAGCCTGTCAGTGGGACTGTGGCACCGGCACCGGAAAAATCCACCAGATGCTGATAGAGCCCGATGGCACTGGTGATCACACCTGCTACTACATAACCTACCAAGATACGGGCTGGTGTCAGTTTGGTCCGGTCGATCAGGATCTGGCCGATCAAACAAAAGATACCGCCTACGAGGAATGCTTTCAAATAGGACATCATCGGTCACCTCCGGCTGTGATGGATACGGCATGGCAGATCCCGGGCACCGGTAAGCCCTGCTGTGTGGACGTTGGAGACAGCAGGGCACCGGTGCCGCAGAAAAGGATCCGGGACCATTTTTTAGTTTTGATCTGCTCCAGCAAATGGCCGCACAGGGTGATGGCACTGCATCCGCATCCCGAACCACCGGAATGGACATCCTGGGTCTGAAGATCGAAGACCATGGTACCGCAGTCGTCCAGCTTCTCCTCCAGTTCCAGACCTTCGGCGGAGGCCAGAGCAAGCAGAGCCTCTTTGCCCAGTTTCCCCAGATCGCCTGTGATGATCCGGTCGAAATCACCGGGTGCCACCGACAGATCCTCCATATGGGCCATGATCGTGCTGAGTGCCGCCGGTGCCATGGCGGCACCCATGTTGTTGGCATCTTTGATGCCCAGATCCGTGACTGTGCCGATGGTACAGCTCTCGATCACGGGACCTTCGCCTGTTGCCCCTATCAGTGCCGCACCGGCACCGGTCACGGTCCATTGTGCGGTGGGGGTCCGCTGTCCTCCATATCCCAGAGGGAAGCGATATTGACGCTCTGAGGAAGCGAAGTGGGAAGAAGTCATGGCCACAGCCTGTTTGGCGTAGCCTCCGTCCACCATCATGGCGCAGGTCAGCAGGCTCTGTGCCATGGTGGAACAGGCGCCGTACAGCCCCAGATGGGGGATCCCCATGTTACGCAGAGAAAAGGAAGAGCCGATACATTGGTTCAAAAGATCTCCGGAGCATACGGTATCGATCTGGTCAGGACCGATCCCGGCTTTTCCTATGAGTGTTTCCAGCGCAAGCTGCTGGAGCCGTTTTTCGCCCTGCTCCCAAGTCGGCTGACCGAAATGGCTGTCCGGGAAAGCGATGTCGAAGCTGGG
The DNA here is from genome assembly GCA_017378975.1 of Oscillospiraceae bacterium. GTDB lineage: Bacteria > Bacillota > Clostridia > Oscillospirales > Oscillospiraceae > Faecousia. Next base: position 5,573 of record JAFNXT010000049.1, on the reverse strand, counting down.
GGCCAACGGACCTTCACCTTCTTTTTTTCCGGCGATGGAAGCCCAATGGGTGATCACCGGGCGGTTCGGGAGCAGGAAACTTTGTTTCCCACGTTTTTTATCCAAGGTATCTCATCCCTTCTTTTTTTCGTAGTATGTCCTCATATACGAAAAAAATGCCGACCGGCGGATGCCGGTCGGCAGGGGTGATCACATACCGCCGCCTGTGGAGGGGACGGGGAGAGGTCGGGCTTTGTCGAATACGGTATCGACATCGAACAGGTCGGTCAGCTTGTCGGGGTTATGGTACATCCGGATGCCGTCCAGATTCCGGCGGCCGCCGCGGAAGTAGTTCTCGCCCAGCTGGTTCCAATACTGGTTGCCATCCACATTGAAGAAATAACGGTAGCCATCGTTGTAGAGGGTGACGAATTTCTCGTTGTCGGTGGTGTATTTACGCCAGTTGTGGATATCAGATCCGTGGGGATAGAGGATCACGTCGGTCTTGCCGATGATGGAGGCAACGGTGTTGGTCCATTTCTCGGAATCGGCTGCCACACGGTCTGCGGAGATGTTGCCGTAAGCGGGGTGACCGTAGGAGTGACTGGCCAGGATCCAACCGTGGTCTTTCAGACACTGGGCAACTTCCTTGGCGGCCTGGACCTCAGCGGCGTAGGCCTCACTGCCCATGGCGGCTTCGTAGGAGGGTTTGGTGCGGTAACCGAACACGCCTTCGTAGCCGGTCATGCCCAGGATCGCACGGGCCCCGTGGTAAGAGAAGTCGGGGTGTTCCTGGATGAAGCTTTCAAGGACGGGGACCAGATCATAGTCGCCAGTGGTGATGTTTCCGTTGGCGTCCATATACTCGCAGGTGGGATAGCCGTCTTCGCCGATCACGATCTTATGGGCGAAGCCATCGTTGTTCTCGTCCACGAAGATGGGGGTCTCATTCTTGCCACTGCCGGTGCCGATCATGTAGCTGTAATAGTTCAGATCGTCCTGGCTCATGAGGAATGGGGTCTTGCCTGCGGGCAGGCGGATGTCACCATAGGTGAACCGGGTGCCGTTATCATCGGTCACCTCGTGGGCCAGATGATAGGGGGAGATCAGGACGAAGCCCCGGTCGTACATCTGCTGGAGGATGGCCTTGAATTCATCCACCGTGGTCATGTACATGTTGTAGCCATCCTGATCCACGTCGCCGTCGAAGGCCCGGTCCGTGTCCACGATCAGGGAATGGAAGAAGATGTGGGTGACGGTGTCCATAGCGGTGTATTTGATCAGCTTGCTCTTGGCGTTGGTGTACTGCTCCACCCGGGCACCCAGTTCGTTGTCGGTACTGAATTCGGGGGAAGCCTTGAGCATGGAGATGGCGGTATCGTAGTCGTAGCCTGCCGCGATAAAGTCAGCTTCAGCCAACAGCTCGTCAAGAGAGGGACCGGGCTCCGTACTGGGCTCGGTGGCCTCGGTGGTGGGCTGGGTGTTGATGGTGATATTGTTGGGACCGCTCTCGTCATTGGGGGAGGGGTCCTGACTTTTGAGTACAGAGGCGATGGTCCAGCCGATGGTGACCACACAAACCAGTGCCACGACCAGCAGGATCACGGTGGGGATATAATAGTGCCACTTATTTCTTCGGCGGCGACGGGGCGCCCGGTGCTGTTCTCGTTCGTATTTTCCCATGGTCAACATCCCTTCCTTTTTGGATTTCAGTCATTATACACCATACAGGACCATCTGTCGATCACCTATCTACAAAAAAGAGCCGATACCCGGTGGGTATCGGCAAAAATTTTCGATCCGTTCACAGAATGGTGCGGGCACTATGGTAGTGCCGGATGTAATAACCGGAAGACAGGTCACTGACAGTGACACCCTTGGAGCTGGAGGCGTGGATCATTTTCCCGTCTCCGATATAGATCCCGACGTGGGAAACACCGGTCCGGTAAGTGTTTTGAAGGAACACCAGATCGCCGGGGCGAAGCCGGTCTTTGGAAAGATAAGTACCGACCTTCACTTGCTCGGTGGTGGTCCTGGGAAGGGAGATACCGTTCTGGGCGAAGACGTACCGGACGAAGCCGGAGCAGTCGAAGCCCTTGGGGCCATCACCGCCCCAGAGATAGGGCGTGCCCAGATACTGCCTGGCGTGGGTGACGATCCGCTCCCGGATCCCGTTTTCCGCCCGGAGGGCGTTGGGACTGGGGGAGACACCGGTGGATGTTCCGTCACGGAAGAACAGGGGAGCCTTGGTCGAAGCCCGGTTCTCATATGGGATCTCTGTGAGCGCAAGCAGATCGCTTCGTACATAGCCGATAAGGTCACCGAAGATGACTTTATACCATTGTTGGTTGAAGCCGATGATATAGGCCCGGTCGCCGGTATCGGCACGGGCGATCACTGGACTTGACGTGCCTGGGCCGGAACGGATGTTGACACCGTTGCCGGTGATACTGCCGTAGCCCAGCTCCACGTTGCGTGTGGTGTAGGTCTTAAGATAGTCCTGATGCATATAGCCCGTGGTAAGATCATAGTTGACCTTGTACCAGGAGCCGGTCTTGCCGGTGACGATCACATAGTCGCCCTTGGGGGCGGTATCCAGGATCGTGCCGGTGGTGGATGGTGTGGACCGCAGACGTAAACTTGAGGCGTTTACTGTGGCGATGTGTGTGGTGATCGGTCCGCTTTTCGCATGGGCCCGGATGCGGGTCCCGCCGCCGATCAGGAAGATCATCAGCAGGATGCCCAGAGCCCGGATGGTTCGTTTCATACGTTGCCCTCCGTCTTACATTGAGGGGCTGTTTCACAGCCTCGTGAGTTTTTCCGTCTTACTTGCCTGCAAGGGCTCTGGTCAGCCAGACACAGCCAACGTCCAGCGCGGTGTAGAATCCGGCCTTCTCGCTCTTCTTCACGATACGGTCCCGGCTGCGGGCGGCGGGATCGGTGAGCTGGAGCTGGACGGAGACACGGGTGGCGATCTCGGTATCGCCCATCTTCTTGGTCTCCAGGATCTGGAGCATGACGATGTGGGAATCTGCCATGGAACCGTAGTAGACCAGATTGTCCTTGCGCATCAGGGGGTGGCCCTTGTACATGAGTACTGCCTTTTCATCTGCCATCGTAACGACCTCCTTTCAAAGAATGTGCCCAGATGGTAACAGATCGTAACTAATTTGTCAACCGAAATAGGGCATATCTGGTGGATATGGGAACGATCAACTAAAAAGCAGTAAGACGGAGGGGGTGTATGAAATTCAAAAGAGGCTTTTGCCGTGGCAAAAGCCTCTTGGCGGATCACTTCTGTCCGAACAGATAACAGCGGACCAGCTCTTGGAGCAACTCATCCCGATCCAACTTGCCGATCAAATAGCGGGCGTTGTTGTAGTTGGTGATATAGGTGGGATCCTCTGTGAGCAGGTAGCCAACGATCTGATTGATCGGATTATACCCTTTTTCATTGAGAGCGTCGAACACACAGCGAAGCGTGGAGCGCATATTTTGCTTATCTTCTCCGGGGATGGTGAATTTGATGGTGCCGTCCGTCATGTCTATCGACCTCCAATTCATAGGTTAGTGTTTATTATATCCTAAAATAGATGGGATGTAAAGAGTTGTTTGTAAAAATAGTGGGAAATTTCCTGCCGAAAAAAGATGTGATCTTACAGTTCAGGTCCCGGTTTGGGACTGCGTCTGCGTTTGCGTAGCATCAGGAAGATCCCAAAGGTGAGATAGACCACAGCAAGGCCCACGAGATGCCAGCCAAGGACGCTCTTTCCACCGGACTCAAGCAGGAGGACGATCCCGATGAGGGAGCCGCAGGCCAGCGCCATGGCCAGGATGGCGACGACCACAGTCAGGATGTTCTTTCCTTTGCGGGTGAGTTTATGAGGGAGAAAGCTGTCGAGCAGAGAAAGGAACAGCTCCATGTATACTTCAAGCAAGGCTTCTCCGATGCATTCGAACAGGATATCCATGGGGGCACCTCCTTGTGATATTACTGACTATCATCATTATATCACAATTGTCTTATGGAAGCAAGAAAAGCGTGATGGGATGCGCGTTCCTTTAGAGAAGAGTGAAAAGATAATAGAGAAAAGAAGCAAATAAAAAGAGACAGGCTCAGCCTGTCTCTTTTTATTTGGCGGAGAAGGAGGGATTTGAACCCTCGATACCCTTTTGGGGTATACACGATTTCCAATCGTGCGCGCTCGGCCAGCTACGCGACTTCTCCATGTGTTGGGCTCGCCACCCGACTTGGACATAATACAACATGAGTGCCGATTTGTCAAGCATAATTTTCGGAAATCAGGATATGTTTTTTGCGATGGTGAAAAGAGAGGCGTGTCACGAAGAAAGTTGCTTCGTGACACGCCGCTAAGATCATTCGGTGTAAAGCGCGTTGATGAATTCGGCCATCTTTTCGGCGATCAGGATGTGGCCCTGTTCGTTGGGGTGGAGACCGTCTACGCCCAAAGTACCTTCTTTCCCGTTGGCATCGCCAAGCTCTTCGCCCCCCCAGGGGAGCGCTTCGGTCAGGGAACAGAAGGGGTTTTGCTAAATTCACGTTCTTCTCTATCAATATAATATTCACAAAAATCTGCTGCATAGCGATACTCTCTAAACTTCTCCTCTCGCAATATCTCACCAACATCTCTATACTTTATATGAATAAAATGTCCAGATGATATATTTACAGATGAATTATTCTTAGTCAAATATATATAATCTCTCTCTTTACTTTCCCTAAAGATTTCCTCAAGTGTATCATAATAATTCTTAGTCTGCATATTTCCTTCTTCTGAATTTATCTTATTCTCAATACATATTACACGACTAGGTTTATCCACATCACCAATCCTAATTAATATATCCATACACATTTTTTGTCCGTTATGCACTATATGATATTCTCTCCTCACCTCATAAGACTCTTCTTTAGATATTTCCCTTATGTCTGCCAGCTTAAGCACCTTATTTAAGAATTCTCTATCTTCAAAATACCATGCCAATAAATTAGATATAGGAAGTTCCTTATTCTCAATTCCTAGTATTTCAAATACAGTTTCTATTTTTTCAACATTAAACATATTTACAGTTTCAGATAACCATTCATTATAGTAATCATAATCTTCTTCTACAAACCAATTAAGCAAATCATCTAACTTATATCTATCTTCTTCTATTGATGTACATTTATATTGTTCACTATCTCTATTAACAACTATCTTATGAGTATGTGTCTCTAAATTAAAGTTGACTATATAGACACAATATCCTGTCCAACTACGATGTATATATATTGTATCCTCTTCAAAATACCAAAACCATTTATCTTCCATCTCTCTAGGAACATGACCTCTTTTTAGTACTTCATACTGCTGTTTTGTAATAACTTTCTTTAATATAAACTCTTCATTTTCCCTTGGCATTGATACAATTTCCCAGCTATCTTTGGTTGCTATAGGTTGCATAATAATTCCTCACCTTTCTTACCACATTCAATACAGCAACTAGAATTATTATTGCTGCAACAGAATATAATATGGTCATATACGTATCTACCACTGTCTTTGTCTCTCTATAATCTTCTTCAGGTG
>JAFNXT010000048.1 GCA_017378975.1 Oscillospiraceae bacterium | reverse complement strand
GGAGGAACGGGAGGATATCAAGGTCGGTAAGGTCAACGTGGATGAGCAACAGGAGCTGGCCAGCCGGTTCGGTATCATGAGCATCCCAACGCTGGTGGTCATGGAGAACGGACAGGAGGTCCGCCGGGCCATGGGTGCCAGACCGAAGAACGCGATCGTCGATATGCTGGGATAAACAAGATGGCCGTGTCCAGAGTGGGCACGGCCATTTTTGCGTGTCACATGTTCCTGTTGAAAAGTGGTGTTGGATGTGATAGAATCAAAGAAATAAAGCAACTGGTTTTTTGAAGGAGAAGATACATATGGTCGTGTTGATCACTGGGGCATCCCATACGGGGAAGACGGTGCTGGCCCAGAGGCTTTTGGAGCGGTATCATATGCCGTATCTTTCCATGGATCATTTGAAAATGGGGTTGATCCGCAGTGGGCGGACGAAGCTGTCGCCCATGGACTCGCAGGAGGAGTTGACGGAGTTGGTCTGGCCCATCGTTCGGGAGATGGTGAAGACGGCCATCGAGAACGGGCAGGATCTTACCGTGGAAGGATGCTACATCCCGGAGGACTGGAAGGAAGGGTTCGGACCTTCCTGTTTGGCGCAGATCCGTTATGTGTGTCTGGTCATGAGTCGGGGGTATATCGAAAGACATTTTGAGGATATCCGGGCCCATGCAAACGCTGTGGAGCATCGGTTGGATGACAGTGGCCTCAGCATGGAGGAACTGATCGAAGACAATGGAAGCTTCCTTAGGGCCTGCATCCGAAACGGGGATAAGTACATTTTGATCGATGACCGTTACGACATCCGGCTGGAGGATGTGGTCGGCAGAAAGGAAGCGTTTTGATGGAAAGATCGTTGGTATTGAAGAAGGATATCCTGAATGCGTTGAAGGCGTTGGGGATGGGGCCGGGGCAGACGGTGATGGTACATACGTCCCTGAGCGCACTGGGCTTCGTCTGTGGCGGCGCTCAGCCGGTGATCGAGGCTTTGCTGGAGACGGTGGGGGAAGAGGGCACGATCATGATGCCCACCCAGTCATGGAAGAATCTCGACCCCACCGCCGGCGTCCATTGGGAAGAGCCGGAGGCATGGTGGCAGGTGATCCGGGACAACTGGCCTGCCTATGACAAGGAGATAACGCCTACCAACACCATGGGCGCGGTGGCGGAGATGTTCCGGCGTTGGCCCGGGGCCTTACGCAGTGATCACCCGGCCCGGTCCGTGGCGGCCAAAGGGAAACACGCCCGGTATTTGACCGAGGGACATGATCTGTCCAATATTTTCGGAGAAGGGTCCCCCATCGGGAAGCTGTATGAGCTGGATGGCTGGGTGCTCCTGATCGGTGTGGGCTATGACAAGAATACGTCGCTCCATTTGGCAGACGTTCGGGCGGACTACCCCGGCAAGCACGACTGCGTGGAGCACAGCGCCGTCATGGAGGATGGTGCGCGGGTATGGAAGGCTTACAGTACCCTCTTCGTGGACGGAGAGGATTTCGAGCAGATCGGTGCTGAGTTCGAGAAGACGCATCCGGTCCGGAAGGTCAGGCTGGGGGACGGGGTCCTCACCTTCATGCGTCAGC
>JAFNXT010000005.1 GCA_017378975.1 Oscillospiraceae bacterium | reverse complement strand
GGCAGGCGTGGGGCCCACATAGTAGATGGTAGCGTCCTTGGGATCGAAGGGCAGCTCCTCCCCTCTGGCCAGCGCCTCGCACATCCGCTTGTGGCCTGCGTCACGGGAGGTGTAGATGGTACCGGTGAGGTAGACCTTGTCACCGGCCCGCAGAGACCGGGCCAGCTCCTCGGTCAGCGGCAGGGTGATATGCTTCTCCATATTACAGCACCTCCGTCTTATGCCGGGTCACATGGCAGTTGATGTTGATCGCGCAGGGCATACCGGCGATATGGGTGGGCAGGGTCTCGATGTTCAGACCGATGGCAGTGGTCTTGCCGCCGAAGCCCTGAGGGCCGATGCCCAGAGCGTTGACCTTCTCCAGCATCTCCTTCTCCAGCTCTGCGTAGAAGGGATCGGGATTGGGCACGTCCAGAGGACGCATGATGGCCTTCTTGGCAAGGAGCGCCGCCTTGTCGAAGGTGCCGCCGATGCCCACGCCCACCACCATGGGAGGACAGGGGTTCGGACCGGCGTTCTCCACCGTCTCGATGATGAAATCCTTGATGCCCTGCAGGCCCGCGGAGGGCTTGAACATCCGGATCGCGCTCATGTTCTCACTGCCGAAGCCCTTGGGGCCCACGGTGACCTTCACCTGCTCGCCGGGCACGATCTCGGTGTAGATCATGGCAGGGGTGTTGTCGCCGGTGTTGCCACGGCGGACGGGATCGGCGACCACGGACTTACGCAGGTAGCCGTTGGTATAGCCCCGGCGAACGCCCTCGTTGATGGCGACCGTCAGATCACCGTCCACGAAGTGGACATCCTGACCGATCTCAAGGAACACACAGGCCATGCCCGTATCCTGACAGATGGGCACGTTCTCCCGGTCGGCGATGTTATAGTTGGTGATGATGTCATCCAGCACGCCCTGCGCGATGGCGCCGTCCTCACAGGCACGACAGCTTTCGATGGCGCACTTCACATCACCGGGCAGATGGGTATTTGCTTCGATACACAGCCGCTCCACCACATCGGTGAGCAGGCTGACAGAAATTTCTCTCATGGGGATCTCCTCCATTCCAGCATCCTGAAAATGCTACCGTAGGGCGGGGGCTCGCCCCCGCCGGTACGATGGCTCCGCCATCGTACACGATACGGCACCCGCAGGCCGCAAGCGGCCTGCGGCGGCGGGGGCAAGCCCCCGCCCTACCGTCAAATATTATCGCTCGTGCCGTGCGTACTGGGGCAGGAGCAGGGGGGACACGCCTTCCTGCGTCACACCGGCGGCGGACAGCTCCTCGGCGTAGGACTTGACGTGATCCAGGTTCATGGTGCCCAGCTCCGTCTCCTTGGCCCGTCTGGCCGCGGCCTTACCGGCGTTGCGACCGAAGACGATGATATCCAGCAGGCTGTTGCCCATGAGACGGTTGCGGCCATGGATGCCGCCCACGGCTTCGCCTGCCACCAGCAGGTTGGGGATGGCCTTGGTGTAGCCATCGCCGCCGATCTCCAGACCGCCGTTCTGATAGTGCAAGGTGGGATAGACCAGGATGGGCACCTTTCTCATATCGATGCCGTAGTTCAGGTACATACGGAGCATGGCGGGGATCCGCTTTTCGATCGTGCCTTCACCATGGATCATCTCGATCATGGGAGTATCCAGCCAGACACCGCTGCCCAGAGGGGTATCCATGCCCTTGCCGTTGGCGCATTCACGGATGATGGCAGATGCCGAAACATCTCTCGTCTCCAGAGGATGCGCGTAAGCCTCGCCGTCCTTGTTGACCAACATCGCACCCAGAGAGCGGACCTTCTCGGTCACCAGCGCACCGAAGATCTGGCTGGGATAAGCCACGCCGGTGGGATGGTACTGGATGGTGTCCTGATACAGCAGGGGCGCACCGGCACGGTAGCCCAGGATCAGGCCGTCGGCGGTGGCACCGTAGTGGTTGGAGGTGGGGAAGTTCTGGTAGTGCAGACGGCCCGCACCGCCGGTGGCGATGATGACGGTCTTGGCACGGGCCACCAGATAGTCGTCGGTCTCCATGTTCAGGAGCACCGCGCCGGCCACCTGACCCTTATCGTCCTTGATGAGCTCCACGGCGGAGGTGAACTCCACCACAGGGATCTTCCGGTTCAGGACCTCGTCACGGACGGTACGCATGATCTCCGCGCCGGAGTAGTCCTTACAGGCGTGCATACGCTTCCGGGAGGTGCCGCCGCCATGGGTGGTGACCATGGTGCCGTCCTCCTGCTTGTCGAACATGACGCCCAGATCGTTCAGCCACTTGATGGCGTCGGGAGCCTCCATGACCAGACGGCGCAGCAGCTCCGGACGGGCGGCGAAGTGACCGCCGCCGAAAGCGTCCAGATAGTGCTGGACAGGGGAGTCGTTGGGCTTGTCAGCGGCCTGGATGCCGCCTTCTGCCATCATGGTGTTGGCATCGCCGATCCGGAGCTTGGTGACCACCATGACGTTGGCACCGGCCTCATGGGCCTCGATGGCGGCAGAACAACCGGCACCGCCGCCGCCGATCACCAGCACGTCCACATCGTAGTCCACCTTGGAAAGGTCGATATCCTGACCCAGCAGGCGGCTGTTGGAGTGGAGCAGGTCCACCAGCTCCACAGGAGCCTTCTGGCCCTTGTTGGGTCCGATCTGGATCTGCTTGAAGCCCTCGGCCCGGTAGTCGGGATGGTAGGCCTTCAGCAGTTCGCTCTTCTCTTCCGCAGTCATGCGGCGGGGCTCCACGCCCATACGGGCCGCACGGGTGGCCTCCACCTTCTTGATGGACTCCAGCATTTCAGGTGTAAACATGGCTCGCCCCTCCTTACTTCTCGATGTCCCGGTGGTTGTACAGCTCCTGCATCTCGGCGATGGGCTTCTGCATGATCGCCTCGATCAGCTCATCGTACGCGCCGGAGTTGATCTCCTCCACACGGGTGGCCAGATGCTCCGTCTCCGGAGCGATGTACTTGCCGGTGAGACGGCGGGCAAGCAGGCCCACCATGGGATGGCTGATACCGGCAGGGCACCGGACGGAACAGCAACCGCAACCCACGCAGTCGAAGCTCTCCTCGGCGCACTTCTCGAACTCGCCACGCTGGGCGTAGGCGATGTACTGCATCACGTTCAGGCTCTGGGTACAGGCCTTGGTACAGGCGTTACAGCCGATGCAGGCATAGATCTCAGGATACAGCTCCATCATCACCCGCTGGTCGGCCTTGATCTCATTGATATCGTAGGTCCGCTTGTCCGTGGGGAAGAAGGGGATGGAGGCCACATACATGCCCTCCTGCACCTGCGTCTGGCAAGCCAGACAGGTCTTCAGCTCGTTACAGCCCTTGATGCGGTAGATGGTAGCGCAGGCACCGCAGAAGCCATGACGGCAACCACAGCCACGCTTGAGGGTATAACCGGCATACTCCATGGCGGTCATGATCGTCAGATCCCCGGGAACGGAGTATTTCTTGCCGAAAAAGTAGACATTTACCATATTGCTCATCGGTTTTTGTCCTTTCTTATCCAAAATTCCTTATGGAAACGCCGGGATGATCCCATCGCAGCGCTTGGCTTCTCCGGCTATGAAGATGCGCTGCTGACCCCGATGCACCGAACCATAAGCTATTATTACGCTGACGGCGTCAACGAAGTCGAAATAAAGCTGCCAACCTTTGATGCTG
>JAFNXT010000047.1 GCA_017378975.1 Oscillospiraceae bacterium | reverse complement strand
GACTCCAAGCACAAGATGTGGTGCCAGTACAACGTGGATTTCGAAGCGAACCGTGAAGTCCTGCGAAAGATCTTCGCCGAGTGAACCATATTTCCAAGGCCTGCCGATCCGGCAGGCCTTTTTTTACGAACCGACCGGAGGGTATTACAAAATCATTAAAAAAATGTTTGCAAATGCAATTTAGTAATTGACAGATACTGCCATAGAAGGTATAATATGTAACGAGAAAGGGAGGGATCACGATGGAATTGACCAAAAGCGAGATGGAGATCATGGATGTCCTCTGGGGTGCCGACGCGCCTCTGTCCCGGTCTGACCTGCTGAGACAAAAAGAGGAGAAAACATGGAAGGACAGCTCCATCCACATCCTGCTCAACGGACTGCTCCAGAAAGGCGCCATCCGGGAGGCCGGCTTCGTTCGCCGGAGCAAGACCTACGGCCGCACCTTTGAGCCTACCATGACCCGTGAAGAGTATTTTGCCAATACGATCTTCAGCCACCGCCACAAGCCGGACATGGCAGGTCTGTTCGCCGCCCTGCTGGAACGTCCTGAGGTGGACGATACCGTGCTGGACCAACTCCAGTCCATGATCGCTGATAAACGTGCCATCTGACCAACAAACGCCGCATCCGAACGGATGCGGCGTCCTTTCTTATTATCCATATCACAGGACGGGGGCAAGCCCCCGTCCTGCATCAACTTGATGACATCGTTCGCAAGACCAATGTTCTGGCAACACGCCCTCATGGCGCATCAGATCCCCACTTCCGTGAAGAACTCCTCCAGCTGGGTCTGATCCATGCTCTTGTGCCGGACCAACCGGTCGGTCAGAGCGTCCAATGCCCCCCGGTTCTGACGGATCATATCCACGGTGCGCTGATACTGCAGACGCATCTGCTGTTCCAGCTCCTCCTGGGTCCACCGGGCGTAGAGCTTCTCGCCCATGGCATAGTCATTGAGGCTGACCTTCATGAAATACCGGGCCTGCTTCAGATCCGAGCTGGCACCGGTGTTGGTACCGGACTCCTCGCCATAGACCTCGATCTCAGCCACCCGACCAGCCAGACAGCGGCACACCCGATCCATCAGCTCCTGATAGGTATAGGTGCCCGACTGCTTCTCCCCGGCGCTCTCCATGAAACCGCCGTAGCCGCCCCGGGACACCACCGTCAGGAAGGACGGCGTGACACCGCACAGACGGCACACCAGCGCATGACCTGCCTCATGACAGGCCGTCTGGCGCAGATGGTCCGGATCCATCTTGTTGATATCACCGAAGCGGTAGGCATCCAGCGAATCCATATACCCAACACCGTCAGGCTCCTTCTCCCCCAGCAACCGGGCATAGTTGGCATTGATCATCTCCAGATCCGCATTGTTCATACCGCTGGAGCGCTTGGCCATGTTCTTCAGGACCTTCTCATGATCCGCTCCGAAATGGATCCCATGCCGCTTCAGGCTCATCTCCAGCAGGGCATACCGGTCATCGATGTCCGGCAAGGGGATCAGGATCTTCCGGTCGAACCGGCGGACGAAGGCGGGATCCAGGACTCTGCCCCCATCCCCTTCCAGGCCGTAATTGGTAGCGGCCAAAATGAACACAGGCCGCCGCTCATCGGAAACGAACCCATCCATCTCCGCCAGGAAGGTGTTCAGCGCATCCTCATTGTGGGTACTGCCCACGGAGCCCGTCCGGACCCGTCCGATGGCATCCACCTCATCGATGAAGATGATCGAAGGAGCGTAGCGCCGGGCCTTCCTGAACAGCTCCCGGATATTGCTCTCGGTCTGTCCCACCAGAGGTCCGAAGAAGGTGGTGGCGGAGGTGGGGATGAAAGTAGCCTTGCACTCATTGGCCATGGCCTTGGCCAGCATGGTCTTACCGGTACCGGGAGGACCGTAGAGCAGGACGCCCTTGGGCATCTTCTTGCCCTTCAGGGCCGTCTTCCGGGGATCCTCCAGCATATCACGGTAATCGGCCAATGCTTCCTTGGCGGACCGACAGCCCACCACGTCCTTGAATTTCAGATCATTGTTCTCGCCCTTTCTGGCGATCACGGTGCCATCACCGGCCTGCGGAGCGCTCTTGAGCTTCAGCTTCTCGAAGGCCACCACCGCACAGCTCTCATCGATGATGTACTGGGCACAGTTGAAGCTCAGGAACTTTCCGGACCGCCCCAGAGAATACACCGCGTTGTTCACCAGCGCACTGAAAGAGAGCTGCTGGAGGGTCTGCTTCATGGTCTCCTCAGCGGCCCGGTCCACACGGATCACCCCTCTGCCGCCACGGGCCAGCAGAGTCTCGAAGGAACGGATGCCACCGGTGGTGTCCAGGATGTACACCGGCACCTCCGGCGCGAACTCCCGGACATAGTCGAACATCTCCATGCCCACGGAGTCCAGATCCTCCACGTCATTGGGCAAACGATCGGTCTCACGGGCACCGCACAGAGGATCGATCAACACATAATCCGTCACGCCCCGGACCCGACGCTTGAAGGCCTGCGCGTCGCTGAACACCTCGAAATCCGTCTGGAGGGCAGGGTCGCCGGAGGTGAAACAGGCCGCCGGACGCTCCGTCAGCACCGCCACCCGCATCTGATCCTGGCTGGAGAACAGGCCACGGACCTCAGGATGCTCTCTGGTGTCGATGGTGATGGTGATGTCCTTCAGGCTGTCCACCCGGTCGGTACCCATGGACAGAAGCTGCATGACGATCTCCTGCAGCTCACGGACCACCACGCTCCGGGCCAATCCCCGAAGGGTCCGGGCATCGGACACGCCGCCGCCGTGGTACAGCACCAGCGCCGACAGGGACACCGGATCGTAATTGACCTTGATGCCGGAGGACTTCTCGAACAGCTCCATCTGGAGCGCGATCTCATCACGGACGATCTGGAGCAGAGCGTAAGGCTCCAGATGGTTGAACAGGATCACATGACCGTTGGCCATCCGGGTGGTGATACACTCCGGGAAGAAGGGCTGTCTGGTCTGCTCGTTCATATCCTTCCGCAGGGCATCCAGGATCACCGCTCTGGGGGTGGCGGAAAGGTCGCAGACCGTGGCATCCTCATAAAGGGCCTTGCCGGCATTGGTGGTCATGATGATGATATTATCCTTGAAGGACACTTCCCTGCCGATCTTATGGTCCATGAGACGGGCCCCATCCAGGATCTGCAGGAACAGATGGATGGTATTGATATGGGCCTTCTCCACCTCATCGAAAACGATGATGCCCTTGGGGTTCTTCCGCACGAAGTCCGTGACCACCGCAGGCTGTCCGTGTTCACCGTTGAACTTGAGATTGGCCAGATTGTCAGAGTACTCGCTCATATCCACCACCAGCATCTCACGGCCCAACAGCTTGCCGCACAGACCGGCAAGATAGGTCTTGCCCACGCCGGAGGGACCGGTGAACAGGAAGGTGGCCAGAGGTCCCTTCCGCTCCGGATCCAAAGCGGAGAACATCTGGGTCTCGAAAACAGTCTGGACCACCTCATCCACAGCGTGACGCTGGCCCCGGATCTTGGAAAGGAGCCCTTCTCTGAGGGCCTGGATGTTCTGCGCATGGGCAGACAAGGGCACCGGCTCCTCCGGCACCTCCGCCGGAGCCTCCTGCTCCACGGGAGCCAGTCCCTCCGCCGCCTTCTCCAGCACCTGACTGATGGGCTTGGCATCGGGCTTGGCCAGCGGTTTCTTCTCCTCTCTGGGGGCACGGTCCACCGCCTGCCAGAAGGCCTCGTTCTCCTGCGGATCCACCGCCTGACGCAGATCCTTCAGCTCGTTGCCATCAGGCTCCGTGATGGAAACGATGATCTTCTTGCGGATGCCGTCATCCGACACCAGCTCCTGCAGGAGCCGGTCCATCAGGGCCTTATACTGCTCTGCGCTGTGATCGGAAGCCACATAGAAATGGAGCTGGAAGCTGCCCTTGTCACGGCGGACCGCTTTGGAAGGCTCCACCGCTTTGGTGACTGCGGCGGCCAGATCATCGGCCAGCTCGGTCCCCTTGGCATCTTTATAGTCCCACTTGACGGAGGGGGACCGGAACAAAAAGGATATCTTGTAAATATTCATGGCTTACTCCTCGATATAATGGAACAGAGGGGCTTTCGCCCCTCTGTGACCGATCGTACATTTACGCGTAGATCCACTTCATGATCTGAGGCTTCACGTCATCGCCGATCTTGACCATCCGAAGCAGCAGCTCGAAGGCTTCCTCACAGCAGTTGTCCACAGACAGGATGGCATCGTCGTGCAGGACCACATCGTTGTCCTTGTCGACATAGAACGTGACCCACTTGTAGCGGCAGTTCAGCTCGTTGCAGCCGATGATCAGGTCAGTGACCTTGTTGGCAGGAACACGCTCGAAGACCAGATACATGGACAGGTAGGTGCCCTCCTTGCCGGTGAAGAAGATCTTGGTGACCTTGCCCTGATAGGGGAACTCGATGACGGAATCGCCGTCGCTGTCGGTGCCGGAACGGAAGTTCAGGTTCTTGGCCTCCAGGAACTTAGCGAATTTGCTGGCGCAGGTGTTGAGCATAGTAGTGACCTCCTTGATTTGGTTGGATATATGATATCACGGGATGATGGCATTTGTCAATAATGATCGACCAAGCAGACCGTGATATTCTGTGCAGATCGCACATCAGCAGGGAAAACAGCCTTACCGCTGACCCTCCTTGTGCTGGTAATGAAGGCATTGTGGCATCCGTCTCAGTACTTCCTGTAGACCTGTCCGCTTTCACCGACCATGGGATCGCTGCCCTCGGCCACGATGAAGTCATCGCCCACATAAAGCCCCTGCGTATAGCTGTCCACACGGACATAACTGCCATCCTCGCAGATCACCGATGTGGGTCGCATATTCCGCTTGATGGATCTGTCAATGACCGTTCCGCCGCCTGTGACGGTGCTCAGGAACATCAGCAGTCCCAGGAACCACAACAGCTTCACCAGCCCCAGGTCAGCGGCCACGATACTGCCGGCCAGCCAACCGGCGATGGCGAAGACGATGACCGAAAGCAGGATGATCACGAAATAGTCGAACCGTTTTCTTCCTTTGTCCATCGATGGACCTCCCTACCCCAGCCACACCGGATCGTTTCCAACATCATACCACCAGATCGCTCTCGTGCAAAGAAGGGGGGCAAATCACTTATCCACTATTACCTGTTGCTATACAAAAGTCCTGAACGCTTTCGCATTCAGGACTTTGGGCGGTATTGAAGCTAATGTATATTGTGCATTCAATTACCACTGCTCCGGATGCTTGGCAAAATACCAGTCCATATTGGCCGTATGCTTTACGGGTGGAATTTCCTCGTAGGCCGGGAACGGTTTGCGGCAGACTCGATCGTTAACGCAGATCCAATACTCGTTACCGATCAGACAGCCCCGCGTGTAATCTGCGGCATACTGTGCGGCTATGTTGCGGGTTTGTGTGTCGACGATCACATTTCCTGTCTGATACTTAAGACACAGGTATCGCCCGGAGGAATCGAACCAGCAGCCGCAAATTGTCTGCTGTGGCAGGTGGTTGTAGGTCTCCGGCACTAAAAGGGGCGTTAAAGTGCCGGTGACCAGATCGTAAATACACAGATCGTTGGTTAAAATGCGGTTGGTGCTGCCCCAAAAAGATATGGAGGTTCGATTATCAAAGGACCATTTTGCCTTCCATGTAGTGGTGCCACCGGGAGCAATGCCATCAAAATCGTGAATTCGAACACCGTTCTGATCGACGTTCTTTCCACCAATAGTTTCTCTGAGGGTTTTGAGTAAACACGGAACTCCATCTGAGTCACAGAAAATCCCACGCGTCGCACCAACGTCCATGTACATATCTTGCGCATCCACTTCATGTTCCTGAGTTGTCAGGAAGAGTCGACTGATAAAGTTCATGCCCTTGTACTCGTCATAGGTATATGCAAAGGCCTCGTCCGGGGAAATTGCCAATTCATGGACGTTCAGATCATGCTTAACGTACGGAGTAATCCAGATATCGCTGCCACTACATAGATCGATCATGTGAAAAACTGCTTTACTGCTACACAAAAGCATTCTGTTTCCCGAAAGGAACGTGATCCT
The DNA here is from genome assembly GCA_017378975.1 of Oscillospiraceae bacterium. Taxonomy (GTDB): domain Bacteria; phylum Bacillota; class Clostridia; order Oscillospirales; family Oscillospiraceae; genus Faecousia. The sequence continues at coordinate 367 of JAFNXT010000047.1, read as the reverse complement.
GCCTGCATAACGCAAATCGTTTCTGCAAGCTACCAGACTGCCATCGGTTTTGAAAATGTATAGCTTCGTTCCTGAAAGAACCACATATTCGCCGTTGCGGTAAATATAGAGGCTACCTTTGATCTTTTCAGGATCAGTTTTCTTCATAATATTTCCTCCGGTTGAAGTAGTAAAAATGAATACATATATTGTAGAAGAAAAGAAAAAATGTGTCAAGATAATATGAGTGATAGGATCAATTTCGATTCGTACGGATCCGCCGTCCCGGTGTTTTGCATCCATGAAGATCCAGCGAATATTGAGGGGATAAAAACAGGAAAACCGCTAGAAAATCTAGCGGTTTTAGTGAAAAGTGAAGAGTGAAGAG
>JAFNXT010000046.1 GCA_017378975.1 Oscillospiraceae bacterium | reverse complement strand
GAGTTGCTTGAAGTTGGAGTTCTCTCTGGTGAAGATGCCGACCTTATAGGGCAGTGCGGATACCACGGGATCCATCATGGAGGTGTCGTAAGGCACCACCATGGCCTTCTGCTCGGCGGTGAGGCTGGCGTTCATCAGGGCATAGCTCTTGTAGCCGAAGAATTCCTGGGCGGCGGAGCCGTAGTTCAGCATGGCCACCACCAGACGCTTCATGTAGATGCTCTCGGTATCACGGCCCAGGATGGTGTTGGCGTACTTCTTGCCGCTGTAGTTCATCAGGGAGCTATATGCGTAGCTGCCGTCTGCAAGGCGTACATAAACTTTGAAGTAGATCGTATCTGCCAGGTTCTTGGCGGCGATGCCACGGGAGCGGACCATATAATTGGTGCCGTTGAAGCTGGCACCGGGGATCACCTCGTGGGCGGTGTGGATGGTGCCGTCGGGCTGGGCGGAGGTCCAGGTCAGCAGGCCCATGTCCTCGTAGCTGACGCTCTCAAGGCCCGTGCCGGTGAAGTAGATGTTGTACATGACCTCGCTCTCGAAGGACAGGGAGCCGAACTTGGGAGTGATCTTGGGGATAGGCATGGCCATGCCGCACATGGAGCACTTCCCGCTGACCCAATGGTGGCCGCAGGCGTTGCCGCAGACGGAGCACACGCCCTCGCTCCACTGGTGGTCACAGATGCCCAGCTCATAGCTCAGGGTCAGGGTGCCGTCGGTATTGGTCTTCAGGGTGAAGATGATCTGACGGCCCTTGGGCACGAAGAGCTTGTTGGCCCGGTTGCCGATCAGCACCGTGTTGTAGAGCTTGGCGGAGGTCACATCCTGGCCCAGGAAGCCGTCGGTCATGAACCACTGGCTGTTGTCGGCGGATTTGACGGCCACATAGCTGTTCTCGGTGAAGGTCACGGTGAGCTTACCGTCCACGAAGAGGTAGTCGCCTACGTTCTCGTAGTCCTCCTCGCAGCCGTAGTTGGCACCGTTGATGTTGCCGAAGAGGTAGTAATCCTTGATGGGCTCGCCCATGCCGCAGATGGTGCACACGGTGTTCACATAGCTGTGAGAGCAGGCGGTGCCGCACAGGGAGCAGGAGCCGTTGGCCCAGACGTGGTCGCCGTAGGCGGCACCGGTGTAGCGGTACATGGTCCGGGTCTCCACCTTGCGGGAGTTCTCCACGGCGGTGTACACCGTGTCGCTCCAGGCAGACCAGGAGCCCCACTGCTGTCCGTCAGGAGCGGCGGTGTAGGTGGTGTAGCTCTGGGTGTTGACCTCGGTGACGAAGAACCACAGGGAGTTGCCGTTGGGGCAGGCGGAGTTGGAGGTCTTGTAGCTCATGTCGGAGGTATCGCAGGTGTAGTTGCTGGGGGCGGTGGTGTCGTAGTAGGCGTGGAAGATGGTATGGGTAGAGCTCTTGGAGGCGTAGGAATACTTGTTGGTATCGGAGGCGCTGCACCAGTGATAGTACAGGTAGCCGGTCTGGGTGTCAGCGTCCACCACGGTCTTGGTGGTGGCGGTCTGGGTGTTGGTCACCTTGGTCTTGTACTTGGTGTACAGGCTGTTGGTGGTGTCGAAGCCGGAGGGCCAGCTGGGGACGTACTGGTTGGAGCCGCTGCCGGAGGGGGTCCAGCTGGTGGAGGTGCAGTCGGCGTAGCGGTATTGGGTCTTGGTCTGGATCTGGCTGTCCGGTACGTTCAGGGTCTTGGTCTCGGACCACTGACCCAGCTGATCGGCGGAGATGTCATAGCGGTCGCCGCAGGCGGTGCAGCGGTAGTGGAAGACCTCGTAGGTCTGGCAGGTGGCCTTGTCGGAGGTGGCGGTGTAGGAGTGGCCCTTGGCGGGGATCACGTCCTGGGCCTTGAAGATCACGCCGCACTTGGTGCAGTGGGAGCCCTCGGTCAGGCCGGTGGCGGTACAGGTGGCTGCCTTGGCGGCATCGGTGACCACGTTATGGTCACAGGCTACCTCTGCGGGAGGCTCGATGGGGGCACTGCCCACGGTGAAGGGAGTGGTCCACAGGACCACGTTCTCGGTCTTGCTGGTGAGAGTACCGGAGCTGACGTAATAGTTCTTCACGTCGGCGGAGATCTCGTAGGTATAATAGTCTGCGGTCAGGGAGTTGAAGGCCAGGGCATTGTCGACCTCGCTGCGGGCCAGGTCATAGGCCTTGGAGCCCGTGGCGTAGCTGGCGGACAGGACGGGGGAGGACAGGGTATCCTCGCCGGAGTAGATCCTGGCATAGGCGGTGCTGATGGTGTTGTACTGGGAGACCATGATGCCGGAGAGGCTGTAGGTGGAGCCCAGATTGATATTGGAAGCCATGACAGGGTCGATCACCGCCAGGTCGTCATACAGGAATTCCGTGATGGAGATGCTGCTGGCGGGGACGTAGCCGATGGTGCTGCCGCTGGCGGCCTGATACCAGTATTCACCGGAGGCGTTCTTGTACAGACCGGTGATTTCCAGCACCTTGCCGGAGGCCATGGTACCGACGGAGCTGTGAGAGGTGCTGGGGTACTGACGCATGGTGGTGGAGGCGGTGAGCTTGCCCGTGGAGTGGGCGGGGTAGTAGGTGCACTTGGACAGATAGCTGGTATCGCTGGTGACACCGGGCATCTCAGCGTAGTAGTAGTTGCAGTCCACGCTGCCGGAGATGCCGCTGATGGTGCCGGTCCAGGAATACTGCCACTGCCACAGACCGCCATCGTAGGTGCTGGTGCCGTTGGAGCTGTAGCCGTCGATCTGGGCGATCCAAATGGGCACGGAGTCGTAGTAGCTGTCGGTCAGATAGCTGTTCATGATCCACTTGAAGGTGTAGATACCGGGGAGATACCCGGCGTCAGAGATGGTCTTACAGAAGCCCTTGACGATGGCGTTCATAGTGCTGGAGCTCAGGCTCATCTGGCACTCGTCCTCAAAGTCGAACCAGAGGGGCAGATCCGGCTTCAGGTTATAGGTGCGGAGGGTGTTGATCACGAAATTGGCTTCGGCGATCGCTTCGGCCTCGGTCTCGGCGTAGGAGTAGATATAGATGCCCCAGGGGATGCCGTTGGCTACACAGCCCTGAGCGTTGGCCAGGAAGGTGGTATCCATGGTGTACTCGAAGCCGATACGCAGGATCGCGTAATCGATATCGTTTTTGGCGGAGGCCCAGTTGATGGAGCCGTTCCACACGGATACGTCGATACCGAAGGCCAGCTCGTCATTGGGGTTGGCCCAGTCGGTGATCACGCACTGCTGCTGCTCCAGGACCACGGTCTGGGCGGCGGTGGCAAGGGCACCGTTGTCGTCGATGTAGTAGCTGATCGCCTCGGCGGTGACCAGATAGGTATACACGCCGGTGGCCAGGGTGTTGAACGCCATGCCGGAGTCTACGGCACTGCCCTTCAGGGAGTAGGACTTGCCACCGGCATTATCAGAGACGATCATGGTGGGGGCCTTGGTGATGTTGGAGCTGGTGTACATGGCGGCGCTGACGGTGCCCAGGTCGTTCAGGGTGGCAGAGATATCGCCCTGGATCGGGAAGGACGCGCCGGAATCCAGCGAGGCGGGAGACATGACGTTGGAGATGGTCACATCGCCGGTCAGGTGATCGAGCAGGGTGGTGGCGGTGGCATCGAGGTAGAGTGTCATGGAATAATACTGTACCTCATACCACCAGGTACCGGAGGTGTTTTTGTGCAGTGCCTTGACGGTGAGGGTGGTGTTCACCGGCAGGGTGTATTTGGCGTTGGCCGAGGTGGAGGGGGCCTCCATCAGGTTCACAGCACGGGTGGTCTTGACGCTGAGGTTGGCAGCGTAGGTGGTGGCGATGTAGGTGCTGGCACTTGCGGCCTGGGCGGCAGGCACCAGATAGACCATGGACATCAGCATCACCAGAGCCAGCAACATGGACAGGTTTCTTTTGAACTGTTTCATGACGTCGTTCGTATCTGCCCGGAGGGCGGATACATCTCCCTTCTTTTGATAGATTCCGCATGAAGTGCCGCCGATGCATCGCAGATAGGCAATTGTGCCCAAAGTTCGATGGAGCGGAGACTTGTTTCTGTTATATTTTATCAGTTTTAGGACAGAACGTCAATATAAAAGATCGACCAGTGCCGGTCCTTCGCCCAACGTGCTGTAGGGCGGGGGTCGCTCCCACCGCTGATTTTCGCAAAGCGAAAAACAGATCGCCCGCTTTGCGGGCGATGGCCCCCCCCGACCCTTCGGGCCACCCCCCTC
>JAFNXT010000004.1 GCA_017378975.1 Oscillospiraceae bacterium | reverse complement strand
TGTCTGCCTGAGGCGTTACCTCGACTGGAAGCCGGAAGCACCGGCAGATCACGACATCTGGCATGATCTGTGCGTCTTCCACCGTAAAGAGACCGTCGTTGACCTTTCCTATCATATCAGGAACGGTCAAAACCCCTTCGCCCCCTATATCCTGCATTGTGACCTCCATCACTGCGACGCATGTCCCATCCGGGACCGTTGCCGCCGCGCCAGCGTGGAAGCCCTGTCCCAACTCATCCTGACCAAGCGTACGGAAATGGACTTCAGCAGGTTCTGTAACGAACTGAGAAGCCTTAGATGATGGAAATGACCTCCTGCCCGGATCCGGACAGGAGGTCATCGTTCATTTTTTCTCCTTCATCTGTGCCTGCAGATGCATGCTCAGTACCGCCAAAGAAGTAGCCATATTCTCATGTTGGACAAGGATGTTGGACGGGACCTCCAAATGGGTGGGGGCAAAGGTCCAGATAGCCTTGATGCCACAGGCGATCAGCTTGTCGCACACGCTCTGGGCGTGCTCCACAGGCACCGTGATGATCCCCATCAATACCTTATGACTGCGGCAAAAGCTCTCAAGCTTATCGATGTGATAGATGGGCTTCCCATCGTCGGTCCGATCCGCCGTCGGAGCGATGTCGAAGGCCGCCAAAATGTTCAGACCGTAGGCTTCGAAGCCCACATAGCCCAACAGGGCCTGCCCCAGCTTACCGGCCCCGATCAGTACCGCGTCTGTCGTATTATCGTAACCAAGGAACTGCTCGATGTCATCGATCAGTACTTCACGGGGATAGCCGACCTTTGGTCTACCTCCGTCACAGACCATAGCGAGATCCTTTCTGACCTGTACCTCTCCCATGCCCAACGCATTGGCCAGAGCCGTCGCCGAGATATAGGGGGAACCGTTCTCCGGGATGCTCTTCAGGTACGCCAGATATCCGGGCAATCGCTTCAATACGGATTTTGAGATCTCCTTGCGCTCCATGACATCAACCTCTTTCGTCAATCGATACAAAAAGATATCGATATGTTTTCATATCGATTATATCAGATCGGTCCGTCAAGTCAAGCACAACTTGTCTGCCGGATCATCTCTTTGCGCAATCTTAGCATGATCCTCTTCTCCAGTCTGGATATGTAAGATTGCGAGATCCCCATCTTCTGTGCCACCTCCTTTTGTGTCAGCTCCTTCCGCCCTTCCAGACCGTACCGCATGGCTACGATCTCCCGTTCCCGGTCAGGAAGCTGGGTCAGGGCCTGCCGCAGGACGCACAGATCCACATCATCCTCCAGCGGTCGGGAGACCACATCCTCATCTGTCCCAAGGATATCCGAAAGCAACAATTCATTGCCATCATGGTCCATATTGATCGGTTCATCCAGTGAGACCTCCGTCTTTTGATTGGAGATCTTGCGGATGTGCATCAGGATCTCGTTCTCGATACACCGGGAAGCATAAGTGGCCAGCTTGATGTTCTTATCTCTGCGATAGGTGCCGATCGCCTTGATCAGTCCGATGGTCCCAATGGAGATCAGGTCCTCCAGATCGACGCCCGTATTTTCGAACCGCCGTGAGATATAGACCACCAGCCGAAGATTATGCTCGATGAGTCTGGACTTGGCACCATCATCCCCACGCTCCAACGCCTCCAACGCTGTCTGTTCCTCTACGCCCTTCAGCGGTGCCGGTAAAACGTCACTTCCGCCGATATAAAATACACACTGCTCCGGTATGAGCCCCAACCACCGCAATACATGACTGACTAGCTTCATCCGATCACTCCTGTCAAAGCATCATAAGGCCGTCCGGCTCCCACCTCATTGGGGGCGAAGGCCACCAGCAGACTCCCCTTCCATCTCCCAACGGTCACATCTTCAAAACGTTTCGCTGCCAAAACACCGCCTTCCTTACCGATCACACTGTAAGGGATCAGACGGATCGCCGAACAGCGAAGCACCGCCGAAGCCGGGTCCTCCAACTCCCTTACCGTAAGTCCAGTCAGCTTTCGACCGATACTGCCGGAGACCACAAGGACCGGCCTGCCCGTCACCGGATCTGTCAATGTGTTCCCGGTATCCACCAAAGCCGTGAACCTCAGATCCTCCCCCCTGTCCCGGATCCGTACCGGGAGATACCTTGCGCCGATCCTCCCCCGAAAGCCAAATACACACAACGCGCACAAGGTCGCCGCACTGAGGATCAGTGCCCAGATGCCCGGTCGTTGCAGGCAGACCACCACGCCTCCCAGCGCCATACTGAGCAAAGCGAACAATACACACCTTCGTATCCAGTCCCCGTGTCCCGCGTAGGCCGTAAGCCCCATGACACCAAGCACCGCCACACGTCCGACTGCGCCAGAGAAGACTCCCAATCCCGGCTTGACGCAAAGTCCTCCGTAGACCGCCCCGATCCCAGCGGCAGTGAGATATCGCCGATGCACCGACCGATGACCTGACAACCTGTCTGCCCCGATCAGCAACAGCAGATCCACAAGGAACTCCACCCCCATGAGCACATCCAAATACAGTGTCATCCTCCACCTCCTGACAGATAGATCATACTCTGTCCGGAAGGAAAAGTCTGTCGCAAGACCCATACATCAAGGCCACTATCGTCCCCAACGATCCGAGCAGACCGTCTGAAAAAACACAAAACGGCGACCGAACAAGTCAGTCGCCGTATGTTCACATCGAAGGACCTTCGCCGGGCTGGACGGCCCGGATATTCTTCTCTATCTTATAACGGGCCGTCATGATCTCGTGCCCACACCCTAAGCACCGCAGGCGGAGATCCGCCCCGGTCCTGAGGACCAGCCAGCGTTTTTCGCCACAGGGGTGCTCTTTCTTCATCGTCAGGATATCTCCCACACAGATCTTCAGCATCATTTCGCCCCCTTGATCTTGTCCCAGTATTGCTTCGCGGCTTGCTCCAACTTATTGTTACCGTAACGATAATAAGTCGTCCCCACCAAAGCGTCCGGCAGATACTGCTGCTGTACCCAACTGTTGGGATAGTCATGGGGATACTGATACCCCTGCTCCCGTTCCATGGTGTAAGAGTCCGCATGGACGTTTTGCAGGTGTCTGGGGAAATCTCCGCATTTACCTTTGCGGATGTCATCCAGCGCAGAATCCAAAGCGATATGGCCCGTATTGGACTTAGGGGAGGTAGCCATGAGGATCGCCGCATCTCCAAGAGGGATCCGGGCCTCCGGCATCCCCAGCTTCAGCGCCATGTCGACACAGGCATTCACGATCGGGATGATCTGCGGGAACGCAAGTCCCACATCCTCCGCGGCGATCACCATGAGACGCCGGCAGGCCGACTGCATCTGTCCTACCTCCAGCAATCGGGCCAGATAATGGCAGGCCGCATCCGGATCCGAACCACGGATGGATTTTTGCAGTGCAGATAAAAGGTCGTAATGGTTGTCCCCATCCCGATCCGCGCGCATGGCACTCTTCTGGGTCACTACCTTCGCATCCTCTAAGGTCAAGGGGATCTTATCACCGTCGATGACACCGGCGGAGAACAGTACCTCCACGGCATTCATAGCCTTCCGCAGATCGCCGCCACAGCTGGAAGCGATGTATTCCAGCGCCCCTTCCTCCGGCACTGCCATCAAGGCCGTACGCTGTTCCATGAAGGCTACCGCCCGCCGTACTGCCTGCAGGGCGGCAGAAGCGGAGATCTGTTTGAATTCAAAGACTGTAGACCGGCTAAGGATCGCGTTGAACACATAGAAATAGGGATTTTCCGTGGTGGATGCGATCAGGGTGATCTTCCCGTTCTCGATGTGCTCCAAAAGCGATTGCTGTTGTTTCTTATTGAAGGACTGGATCTCATCCAAATACAACAGGATCCCGTTAGGTGCCATGAAGGTATCCAGCTCCGAAACGATCTGCCGGATATCCGCCGTAGAAGCGGTGGTGGCATTGAGCTGATAGAGCCTGCGGTCTGTCATTTTGGCGATGATATTGGCCACGGTGGTCTTACCGGTCCCACTGGGGCCATAAAACACCATGTTCGGGATCTTACCGGACTCCACCAGACGGCGAAGCACCGCCCCTTTGCCAAGGATATGTTCCTGACCGAACACCTCGTCCAACGTCTGAGGACGGAGCAGGTCCGCCAAAGGCTGATACATCGCCATCCCTCCTGTCTTCATAAAACTTTCTGACATCATATCACCCGATCCATCTTCCGTCAAGCACCGGATCCGGTAAAAAATGCTTGCATTTTTTCTGTGGATATGTTAATATCCACAGAGATATGCAAAAGCGTTGAACGGGCTGTCTGTTATCCACGACACCTTACGAAGCGAGAGCGGGACGGTGGGAGCCGCTTGGGGTGGGATATCGGGCGTTCTCCCGGGAGCCTCCATCTGAAATCACAAGTAGGAATGGACGGGTGACTCCGTTATGGGTCTGGGATGTGTCAGCATCCGAGAGAGTGCGCCGTGACCGGCGAATCGTGGGTGGTACCGCGGAAGCAATGCCTTTCGTCCCTGTTTTCGGGATGAGAGGTCTATTTTTTTATAAAACTCTGGAAGGAGAACTTTGATATGAAAGAAAGATTGGAGCAGATCCGTCAGGATGCTCTGGCGGCTATGGAAGCCGCCGAAAACACCGCCGCGCTGGACGAACAGCGTGTCAAGTGGCTCGGTAAGAAGGGTGAACTGACCGCCGTGCTGAAGATGATGGGCAAGCTCTCTGCCGAGGAGCGTCCTGTCATGGGCCAGCTGGCCAATGCCGTCCGCGCTGACATCGAGGAGAAGCTGGAGGAGCGTAAGACCGCTCTCAGCGCCGCCGCTCTGGAAGCGAAGCTCGCCTGTGAGTCCATCGACGTGACCATCCCCGGCGATACCGTGGAACTGGGCCATCAGCACCCCATGAACCAGGTGCTCCAGCAGGTGAAGGACATCTTCGTCGGCCTGGGTTATACCGTCGTGGACGGTCCCGAAGTGGAGCTGGCCGATTACAACTTCACCCGGCTGAACATCGAGGAGGGCCATCCTTCCCGTGACCGTAGCGACACCTTCTATTTCAACGAAGAGGACTCCGTCCTCCTGCGTACTCAGACCAGCTCCATGCAGATCCGTTTCATGGAGCAGAACAAGCCCCCCTTCTGCATGCTGGCTCCCGGCCGTGTGTTCCGTAAGGACGAGGCCGATGCCACCCATTCCCCCATGTTCCATCAGATCGAAGGTCTTGTTGTTGATGAGGACATTACTATGGGTGACTTGAAGGGCGCTCTGATCACTATGATGCGTAAGATCTACGGCGAAGACGCACAGATGCGTTTCCGCCCTCACC
>JAFNXT010000045.1 GCA_017378975.1 Oscillospiraceae bacterium | reverse complement strand
TCGTCCGTGTGAACTCCAACTTCCGTCAGCTTTACCCCTCCGTGTCCTTCGACGGTGCTTTCGCCATCAACTTCTACTGTACCCCTGCGATCACCGTGGATGATGGCATGACCCTGTACTACTGGGATATGGAGACCATGGCTTCCGTGGACGAGCTGACCGTGGAGAACGCTACCGGTTCCATGGAGATGACCAACACCTCCGGTATGTGGTGGGGCCAAGTGGCAGGCATCGCCGCCAAGCAGATGGACAAGACCTACTATGTGTCCTGCGTCTTCGAGTCTGACGGTGAGACCGTCACCACCGGTGTGATCCCCTACAGCCTCGGCAAGTACTGCTCCGACAAGGCCGCCGCTGACGGTGACGCTCAGCAGGCCTTCGCTCAGGCCACTGCCGTTTACGGCTTCTACGCCAAGAGCTATTTCGCTTCCATCGCCTGAACCTGATAAGATCGCCCGTCCGGCTCACGCCGGACGGGCGATTCGTTTTACTCACAGACTTGAAAAGAAGAAAATAATCGTTTCATGATATGGACAAATCTTTGTAACTATGATAGAGTATATAAGGACATTTGTTTCTGTCGTGACTACGATAGGAGCGAACGAATCAAATCAATTCAGGAGGAGAACAAACATGAACACGTCTATCCGCAAGTTCATCGGTGTCCTGCTGGCGATCGCCATCGTGCTGTCTCTGGCACTGCCCGGCGTGCCTGTGATGACGGTGGCTGAAGCCGCTACCATCACCCGGCCCGCGGCTACCGATGTCCAGAATGGTGTCACGCTCCATTGCTGGAACTGGTCCTACAAGAACATCGAGGCCAATATGGCCAAGATCGCGAGCCTGGGCTATACTGCTGTCCAGGTCTCTCCCATCCAGCAGACCAAGCAACCCACGCTGAATGGTCCCATGAATGACTGGTGGGCGCTCTACCAGCCTGCCGATTTCCGGATCGACAACACCGGTACCAGTGCTTTGGGTACCAAGGCCGACTTCATGAGTCTTTGTGAGACCGCGCATGAGTACGGTATCTATGTGATCGTCGACGTGGTGGCCAACCACATGGCCCAGGAAAGCGGCACCAAGCGTTCTCCTCTTGTGATCGATGATATCGAAAATGACAACGCCTGCTGGCATAACAAGAACCAGAGCATCGGTTCTGATTATTCCAGCCGTGAGCGGATCACTCAGTATGATCTGGATTCCGTGCTGGACCTGAACACCGGCAACAAGAAGGTCCAGAACTATGTTCTTAACTTCCTGAAGGAGTGTATCGATGCCGGTGCCGACGGCTTCCGCTTTGATGCCGTCAAGCACATCGAGACTCCCGATGATCCTGCCAATATCCGCAGTGATTTCTGGCCCACCGTGATCTATGGCGCAGAGGATTACGCCGAGACCAAGGGTCTGGATCTGTACTGCTACGGTGAGCTGCTGGATCATCCCGATGAGTCCGGTACGCTGCCCGACAGCGCTTACACCAAGTACTACTCCATCACCGACAACTCCTGGGGCAACACCGTTCGCGGTCAGGTGGTCACCGGTGGTAACGCCGGAAGCTTCAACGGCGGCTATCACAAGAACGTGCCTGCCAATAAGATCGTGCTGTGGGCTGAGTCTCATGACACCTTCTCCAACGGCTCTTCCAGCAGTGTCTCCACCGGCGACATCAACAAGACCTGGGCTCTGGTCACTGCCCGTGCCGACGCCATGAGCCTGTATCTTGCCCGCCGTCAGGGCGTGAAGCAGGCTGATGAGATGATGGGCAACATCTACGTCAACAGCTGGTCCGATGCTTCCGTCGGTGCCGCCAACAAGTTCCACAATGCCTTCGTTGGCCAGAGCGAGTATATCGCAAGCTCCGGTTCCATCGCTTACGTGGAGCGTGGTACTTCCGGCGTGGTGCTGGTCAACTGCGGCGGTAACGCTACTTCCGTCAGCGTTCCTGCCCACAAGATCGCCAACGGTACCTATACCGATCAGATCACCGGCAACAAGTTCACCGTTTCCGGCGGCAAGATCAGCGGTAAGATCGGTGATACCGGCATCGCCGTGGTTTACAACGCCACCGCCTGCCAGCATCCTGCTCACACCACTCAGGGCATCTGCACTACCTGCTTCGAGGCTGTGGGTCACAAGTATGTCAGCGGCACCTGCGCCTGCGGCGCTCAGCAGGTCAGCGAGTATGTGATCTACTTCAAGAACACCGGCAACTGGAGCAAGGTCAATATCTACGCCTGGTCCGACACCACCGGCAACTACACCGGCGAGTGGCCCGGCAAGGCCATGACCAAGGTCGAAGGCAACATTTACAAGTACACCGTCCCCGGCGGCGCTGAGAAGATCATCTTCAATGATGGCACCAGCCAGACGGCGGATCTGGTGATCCCCACTGCCGCCAGCGGCCTGAATATGTTCGACTTCTCCGCCAGCTCCTGGACCAGCTATGGCAGCAGCTCCGGATGTGCTCATGCGGAGCATCGTTACAACGGCAACTGCCGCGCTTGTGGCACTGCCGTGGGTCATACCTACACCAATGGTATCTGTGCTTGCGGTGCGGAGCAGCCTGTGGACACCAATGTCTACTATCTGTACGGCTGGATCAACGGTGCCGGTGCCTATGAGAAGGCTGAGACTTGGCGCATGACCAACGGTAAGATCAATGTTCGCTTCTCTCAGGAGAGCTACATCGCGGTCATGGCCTATCATGGCGTCTGCTATCAGACCGTGTCTGACCAGCAAAAAAACAACCCCGCGACCTTGTACAACGCCAGCATGCTGGGGCATCAGAATGTTGGTACTGCTTCCATGATGACCGTTCCTGGCGGTCAGGATCTGACCATCACCTTCAAGCCCGACGGGAAGGGTCAGTTCCAGCTGAGCTACGGTCCTCAGGAGGACGCCTGTAAGCATCCCGGACACAACACCAGCGGCGTCTGCACCAGCTGTGGCCAGACTGTGGGCCACACCTTCTCCGGCGACAAGTGCTCCGTGTGTGGTTACACCAAGCCTGCCGATCGTGTGATCTACTTTGAGAACACCGCCGGCTGGACCAAGGTCAATGCTTACTGCTGGAATGATGCCGGTTACAACAATGCCGGTTGGCCTGGAGCGGCTATGAGCAAGGTGGAGGGCAATGTTTTGTCCATCACCGTTTCCGGCGAGGCAAGCTACATCATCTTCAATAACGGCACCGATCAGACCAAGGATCTGACGCTGGTCGCTGACAAGGATCTGTACACCTATTCCACCGGTGCTTGGGGCGTTTACGGTGGCGGCAGCGACTGCGATCATGCCAGCCATGGCACTGATGGCAAGTGCACCGAGTGCGGCGCTACCGTCAGCCATAGCTACGACAGCGGTAAGGTCACGACTGCTCCTTCCTGCACTGGTGCGGGCGTGAAGACTTACACGTGCTCTGTCTGTAAGGGCACCAAGACCGAGAGCGTTGCAGCCACCGGTCACAGCTACGACAACGGTAAGGTCACGACTGCTCCTTCCTGTACCACTGCCGGTGAGAAGACCTTCACCTGCTCCGTCTGCGGCGGCACCAAGACCGAGTCCGTTGCCGCTACCGGCCACAGCTATGTGGATGGTACCTGCTCCTCCTGCGGCGATACCAAGCCTGTGGTCAGCGAGAAGGTGGTCTACTTCCGGAACTCCGAGGGCTGGACGGATGTCTATGTTTACACCTGGGATGCCAACGGTACCGCTACCACCGGTTCCTGGCCCGGCTCCAAGATGGCCGCTGTGGGCGGCGGTGTGTATAGCTTCACCATTCCCGGTGATGCCCAGAACATCATCTTCACCAATAATGAAGGCGCTCAGACCGATGATATGACCGTCCCCACTGACAGCAAAAACCTGTTTACTTACGCTACCGGTGTTTGGTCGGTCTACACCGCTCCTGTGCCCATGACCATCTACTTCCAGAACAACTGGCTGTGGAGCGATATCAACCTGTACTACTGGACTGCCACTGGTGACAACGCTTGGCCCGGTCAGCCCATGAAGAAGGTCGGCAACGACGGTACCTACGATATCTACGCACTGGAGGTCCCGGCGGATGTTGCCGGTATGGTCATCAACGGCACTAAGGACGATGGTAGTGGTATGATGGACCAGACGCCTGACATCACTACCGGTATGTATGATGGCATCTGCTACTACATGACCTGGAACGATGGCAACGCGGTTGGTTCCGAAGACATCGATGTGATCCTGCCTCCTGCCTGCGATCATTCCAACACCACTGCGGTGGCCGGTAAGGACGCTACCTGTACTGAGAAGGGTCTGACGGAGGGCAAGGTCTGTGCCGACTGTGGTGAGACCGTCACTGCCCAGAAGGAGATCCCTGCTTTGGGTCATAAGGACGTGACCGTCCCCGGCAAGGCCGCTACCTGTACCACCGCCGGTCTGACCGACGGCACCAAGTGCTCTGTCTGCGGCACCGTCATCCAGGCCCAGACCGAGATCCCTGCTAAGGGCCATAGCTACGAAAACGGCACCTGCGTCAACTGCGGCGCGGCAGATCCCGATGCCGTGGTCGATCCCGGTCTGACCCTGAAC
>JAFNXT010000044.1 GCA_017378975.1 Oscillospiraceae bacterium | reverse complement strand
TTGTGGGACACGATGATCCCGTTCAGGCCGTGGGGCAGGTGGGGAGGGCTTGCGAACCGGGCACCGAAGTTCCGGTGGGTGCCCATGGAAGCGTTGTTGAAGGCGTCGGCACGCTTGATGTAGTACAGACGGAACAGATCCGTCAGCTTATTGCCCTTGGAAGGGTCCACCACGGTCTGGCGATAGCGCCAGTATTTATCGTGGTCGTATCGTTGTACCAGACTGCGCATGACGCGCTCCGGTGCGGACAGCTCCATATGGACCCCTCCTTTGGGTGTCAGATCAATGCGTCCATGGTGGCCTGTACCACTTTCACCTTGTCGAAGACTCCCTCCATATGCTTCCTGCCGGTCAGGCCCATGGCTTGACGGGCTTCGGTGGGCAGGTGGAGGAACAGGTCCATGGCGGAAAACAGGCTGTCGGTGTTTTGCGGTTTACATAAGATGCCGGAGCCTTGGGTGACGGCTTCCCGGCAGCCGGGGATGTCGGTGGTGATCAGGGGGCGGCCCATGGCGGCGCACTCCAGATTGGTGTTGGCCATGCCCTCGTGGTAGGAGGGCAGGACGAAGCAGTGGGCCTTTTCGATGAAGGGGCGAACGTCCTTCTGGTAGCCGTGGTAGCACAGCCAGCCCTGCTGTTGGCCCTTTTCGATCGCCTCGGCGTAGTCCTCTTCGTGGAGGCCCAGCACGTCCAGCACGCAGTCCGCGCCCCGGGCATGGAGCTGTTCCATGGCGGCGAAGAGCTCGTCCACGCCCTTCTCCTTCATGACCCGGCCCACGAACAGGAACCGGGTGGGGCCGTCGGTGGGATAAGGGACAGGGGCGAAGTGGTCAAGATCCACGCCGGCACCGCTGAGCAGGCGGCATTTGGATCTGGGGACGATCTTCTCCCGGAGGAACAGGTCCCGGTTGGCGGCGTTCTCGAAGAACACCACCTTCGCGCTCTTCAGGGCGGTGCGGTACAGCCGGACCACGAAGGCGCGCAGGAGCCCCTCCTTCTGGAAGGCGGTGCCAAGGCCTGTGATGTTGATGGCGTAGGGGATCTTCTTCATGCGGCAGGCCATGCCGCCATAGATATTGGGCTTGATGGTATAGGTCACCACCAGGTCCGGCCGGTGCTCCTTCAGGATGGACAGGTACCGGGAAAGCAGTCGCAGGTCCTTCACCGGGTCCAGACCACGGCGGTCGATGGGCGTGTCCAGAAAGGTACAGCCCTTCTCCACCAGCGGTGCCACCAGCGGACCGTCGGGCAGGCTGATCAGCACCTGATGCCCCTGTTGGAGCATGGTCTCGATCAGCTTCCGGCGGAACTGGTAGAGCCCCACGTCATTGTTGGCCAATATGAGGATCTTCATGTCATCCTCCTTGCAGGGACGCCCACATAAGTACCGGGGGCGTCGATATTTTTCACCACCACAGCGCCGGCACCGATCATGCAGTCGCCGCACACCGTCAGACCGTTGCTGACGGTGGCACCGATGCCCACCCAGGTACCGTCCCCGATGGTGACGGTACCGGCGGTCCTGGCGCCCACGCTGATGTGGACATAGTTGCCGATGGTATTGTCATGCTCCACGATGGAGCCGGTGTTGAGGATGCAGTGAGCCCCGATCCGGGCGCCGGGGCTCACGACGGCACCTGCCATCACCACGGTGCCTTCGCCGACGGTCACGCCCAGCCGGGAGACCGTGGCGGCAGGATGGATGGCGGTGTGCCACGTCACGCCCTCCAGACGGGCGGCCAGCTTCCGCCGGACGGCGGCACTGCCGATGCCGATCAGGAACCGGGCGTGGGGATATTTCTTGTAGTCGTCCACCGGACCCAGCAGATCGATGCCGTAGGCACCGGTGGCGGTGGGGGAGTCGTCAAGGAAGCCTAAGACCCGGTCCCCCTGACGCAGGACGATGTCGGCCACCACACGGGCGTGGCCGCCGGCGCCGATGATGATCACGTCTGCCATGTCAGACCTCCTGCTTGGTGCCGCGGAACTCTTCCATGGTGGCGGAGGTCTCGGAGGAGATGCCCTCCCGTTTGAAGATCTTCCCCACGGTGGTGAAGATCACCTTCAGGTCCATGGCGAAGCTGATGTTGTCCACATACTCCACGTCCAGCCGGAACTTCTCCTCCCAGCTGATGGCGTTGCGGCCGTTGACCTGCGCCCAGCCCGTCAGACCGGGGCGGACCAGATGGCGGCGGCGCTGTTCCTCGTTGTACAGGGGCAGATACTTCACCAGCAGGGGCCGGGGGCCCACGATGGACATCTGGCCCAGCAGGATGTTGACCAGCTCCGGCAGCTCGTCCAGAGAGGTGGACCGCAGGAACCTGCCGTAGCGGTTGAGCCGCTGTTCATCGGGCAGGAGCTGACCGTTCCGGTCCTTTTCGCAGGACATGGTGCGGAATTTGATCAGACGGAAGATCTTCTCGTACCTGCCGGGCCGCTGTTGGGTGAAGAAGGGGGATCCCTTCATGAAGACCGCCCCGAGGATGCACAGGATCAGCAGTACGGGGCTCAGGACCAGGAGCGCCAGCAGGGACAAGGTGAAGTCCAGCAGGCGCTTGATGAAGTTTTCGTACATGGTGGAGTGACCTCCTGTGGTTTTGTAGGGGCGGCCATTGGCCGTCCGCCGCCGGTCGCTTGCGGGCGGCGGGGATCTTCCGGAAAGGTCTTCGCCTGCGGCGAGGTGCTCATGCGGGCATGAGCACCGGACGAGCGATGCTCGCCCCTACGCTTTCGGGATGGGGCATCAGTCGAAGAAGGAGCGGACCAGACCGATCACGTAGTCCTGCTCGGCTTCGGTCATCTTGATGTCGGAGGGCAGGCACAGACCACGGCGGAAGATGTCCTCGCCCACGCTTTCGCCACCGGCGGTGACGAAGTCGTTGGCGGCGAACACGGGCTGCATATGCATGGGCTTCCAGATGGGACGGGACTCCACGTTGTTCCTGCCCAGCAGGTCGTACAGGGCCATGGGGTCCCCCCTGCCCTCGTCGATCAGGATGCAGGACAGCCAGAAGTTGGGCGCGGTGTCCGGCAGGTGGGGGTTCATGGTCAGAGGCAGGTCCCGGAATCCTTGCTGATAGCGGCGGAAGATCGCGGTCTTGCGGTCCCGGTGCTCGTCCAGATGCAGGAGCTGGCCCCGGCCGATGCCTGCCACCACGTTGCTCATGCGGTAGTTGTAGCCGATCTGCTCGTGCTGATACCAGGGGGCGGGCTCCCGGGCCTGGGTGGCCAGCTTGAAGGCCTTGGCACGGTCCTCTCTGGATTTGGTCAGCAACATACCGCCGCCGGAGGTGGTGATGATCTTGTTGCCGTTGAAGCTGATCACGCTGTAGGTGCCGAAGGTGCCGCACTGGCGGCCGTGATATGTAGCGGACAGGGCCTCTGCCGCGTCCTCGATCAAAACGGCGTCATGGCGGCGGCAAACTTCCAGGATCTCGTCCATCCGGGAGGGGGTGCCGTACAGATGGGCCAGCACCACCACCTTGGCCTGAGGGTATTTCCCGAAAGCCCGCTCCAGTGCCACGGGGTCCATGTTCCATGTATCACGCTCGGAGTCCACGAACACCTGTACACCGCCCTCGTAGGACACGGGGTTGACGGTGGCGGCGAAGGTCATGTCAGAGCACAGCACCACGTCGCCGGGGCGCACGCCGGCCAGCTTCATGGACAGATGCAGGCCCGCGGTACCGGAGCACAGGGACAGGGCGCGGAGATCCTCGCCCAGATAGGCGCTCATCTCCTTCTCGAATTCGTCGCAGTTGAAGCCCAGAGGGGCGATCCAGTTCCGGTCGAAGGCCTCTTTGACGAAGATCAGCTCTTCACCGTGGGTGGTGGGGATGGAAAGGGGGATCCGTTTCTCCATGGTACATCGTCGCTTTCTCAGCCGAGATCTCGGCAGTTTATAATTAATCACCTTATTTTAACATGGGATGATATATTATTCAAGAGGAAATTCGAGGATATCGTTCCATAAGTGGAAGGGGTCGGCAAAATCCACATGGGGACGTTACAAAAAAGGCCGTGATCCGTCTTTTCATCGCATTGACGCAGGAGGGAGTCTGTGATATAATGGCGGCGCATGTTGATAGCGTCTGCGTTACTGACGGTTTTTAGTGGAGCACCACACGGAGCGCAGGCGTATAGAGCCGACCGTCTGGGCACACTGACTCTGACGGGTCCGGTGTGTCCTTTTATAATTTTTGGAGGTAACGAATGAAGAAAGTCGCGATCATCATGGGCTCCGATTCGGATCTGCCTGTGGTCCGCAAGGCCGCGGACACCCTGCAGAGCTTCGGTGTACCCTACGAGATGCACGTCTATTCCGCCCACCGCACTCCCGAGCAGGCCCGTCAGTTCGCCTGCGATGCCCGTGCCAACGGGTACGGTGCCATCATCGCCGCCGCGGGCATGGCTGCCCATCTGGCCGGCGCGCTGGCTGCCAACACCACCCTGCCCGTGATCGGTATCCCCATGAAGTCCACCACGTTCACCAACGGTATTGATGCTCTCCTGTCTACGGTCCAGATGCCCTCCGGGATCCCGGTGGCCACGGTGGCTGTGGACGGTGCCGTCAATGCCGCTTTGTTGTCTGTGCAGATCCTGGCGGTCTCCGACCCGGAACTGGCGGAAAAGCTGGACGCCAAGCGCAAAGCCGACGCTGAGAAGGTGCTGGCCAAGGACGCGGCACTGCAGTAAAGATAAAAAGATACGGGATACGAGATATGAGATATGTCCGTATCCGGGGTATCTCATATCTCGTAACTCGTATCTGAAGGATATGTTCCAAACTAACACAAATATTTGAAATGAGGTAATCAACTATGGAAAACCTGACTCTGCTTTACACCGGTAAGACCAAGAACGT
>JAFNXT010000043.1 GCA_017378975.1 Oscillospiraceae bacterium | reverse complement strand
GGGCGGAGGCTCTGGAACTGGAGCGGGAAGAAATCGGGAAGCTCTTCGCTTTCCAAAAGGGCATCGTCCTCAATGAGAACGAATATGTGCTGGTGACGGCGGAAGGGGACTATCTGGAGAACGATGTGACCACCGTTCTGGAGGATGCCTCCCAACTGGATATCATCTATGAGAAGCTGAAAGCTACCACGGCTCCCTGGATCGGCATCCGGGATGGCCGGCCCACGGTGTACGTCTCCTTCCCGGAGGCGGTGGACCATGAGGGCGAGGTCTATGTGATGCTTCGGCAGAGGACGCTGAAGGACGGCAGGGAGGAGATCACCACCCTCCGGGCCGACCTGACGGGGATGGCGGATGAGCGGACGGTCATGTTCCAGGCGGAGCCTGTGGACCTGCCGGACCATGCCGTCATCACCTACAGCCTGATCAGCGGCGCGATCGCCTGCGAGGGCGACGGCGGCGTGATCCGGGTCTATGACGGGATCCTGACCGATCCTGCCCTGAAGGAAGCCCAGCTCCTGGAGCTGGATACGGACCTGCGGATCGACAGCAGTCGGGTGTATCTGGAGGGCGGCATGAAGCCTTCCGGCACCGTGCTGAAGGTGGATCTGACCTTCCGGGTGCCGCTGGAGGAAGCGAGCCTCGCCGGGACCACGGTGGAGGTGATCGAACAGGCTTCCACGGCAACGCTGGAGACTTCCACGGTGCTGACGCTGGCCTATGAGACCATGCGTGTGGTGGACGGCACCACCGTGGTGACCTACGCCTGCGCCGGGGATGTGTCCTTCGCCAAGGAGGAGCTGACCAAGCGGTTCCGTGTGGGCCAGCGGGTGGACGTGCCGGAGGGCACCGTGATCACCACCGCCGACGGGCGGCAGGTGCTGTCCACCGACATCGCCCAACGGGATACGCTGGAGGTGGCAAGAGCCGCCGCCCGGACTGCGGAGCTGGAGCTGGTGCCCCGGAAGGAGGGCGGCTACCGTGTGGCCATGCGCCTGACCTTCCCGAAGGAGGTCCGTGCCAAGGTCCTGCAGAACATCATGGCCACCGTGACCATGGAGCGGCCCGAAGCTACCGAACAGCTGGGCATGGCGCTGGAGCGTTGTGAGGATGGGACGCTTTACTTCCTGTCCGACCTGCCCCTGAGCCTGTATGCGGACGAAGCGGTGACTTTCCGCACGCCGGAACAGTTCTTCGATCCCTTCGGATCTGTGGTGGACAGCGCGCTCATCGGTGTCGATACCCGGGTCCCCACGGCGGAGCTGACGGTGGATAAGACCGGGCAGGGCACCGTGGAGGAAGCCGGACTG
This sequence comes from Oscillospiraceae bacterium, assembly GCA_017378975.1. GTDB lineage: Bacteria > Bacillota > Clostridia > Oscillospirales > Oscillospiraceae > Faecousia. Next base: position 11,076 of record JAFNXT010000043.1, on the reverse strand, counting down.
TCGCTGGAGCGTGGCTCTCAGACCAGACTGGTGGTACGGGTGCGCTACGGTGAGATCCTTCTGGAGAAGTCCTTCCGGCGGTCCACACTGCCGGTGACGGCCCAGATCCGCTATGCGGACGATCAGACCGTGCCGGTGGAGAAGGAGCTGACCTTCCAGCGACTGGAGGGCAGGCATACGGCGGTGTATGCCGTGGCGGTGGACCTGCCCGGCGATATGGCCTCCGTGACGTTGGAGCTGGGGGATGTGATCCGCACCTACGGTGACGGTCATTTGTTCAACGTGGGACAGACCCTGAAGCTGTCCAAGGTACTGCCCCGGACGGATCGGGTGACCCTGGAGACCATGGTGGCCCAGAGCGTCCAGATCCGGACGGACCGGACCGACGGCACAGTGCGGGATCTGTCCGACACCAGGATCCTGGTGGAGTATCCGGCACCTGTCATCGTCACCGACCCCAAGGGCCTGACCCTGAAGGTGCAGGTCCGTGGCATCGAAGGTGTGGACACCGTCACCTATCAGGCGGTGGCCCACAGATCCGACCGGGTGGTGGAGCTTCGTCCCGTGGACGTGCCCAGAACGGGCTACGGCGATACGGTGGAGCTGGTCCTGTCCGGCGCGGTGCTGATCCTGGCGGAGGGCACCTCGGTGGAGGACCGGGACGGTCTACCGGTGAGCACTGCCGTGCCGGATGCCACCCAGAGCTTCCGGGTCCGCAGGAGCGCCGGACCCGTGTGGGACCATATCGGGCAGGCGGTCGAGGCGGCTGTGACCCTGATGAGGAAGGTCTTCGACTGGTTCCTCGGCGGTATGTTCGGTAAATGATACAAGAGGGCTGTCGCTTCGGCGACAGCCCTTTTGATATTATTACAAAACTTTAACAAAAGTGAAAATTTGTTACAAAACAGGTTGCTTATCGGCAAAAGATGGAGTATGATGACACAGTCCGCTTTGGAACGATGGAAAGAAAGAGAGGACCCGGACGCAGGTCGTCGTTCGGGGAGAGCGGGATGAGTATCAAAGAGTTTTTTGGGTTCGGGGGGTATTCCCGTCCGGCTGAGGGCTATATGTCCTGGCAACATCTTACCTTCGTCACGTCGCTGATCGTGATCATGTTCGCTTGTGCGGTCCTGCTGGGCCGTAAGTACAAAGACCGTAAGGATAAGGGCAAGGTCCTGATCTGGGCGGCGCTCCTGATCGACGGCTTCGAGCTGTTCAAGATCGTCATGCTGTCCATCCGTGGCGCGGATCCCTGGCACTTCCTCTATGACCTGCCTTTGTTCCTGTGCAGCATCCAGCTGATCACGATCCCTCTGGCGGCCTTCTCCAAGGGCCGGGTCAAGGAGTCCGCTTTGGACTTCGTCATGATCTTCGGTCTGCTGGGCGCGGTCATGGGCACCTATTTCGCCGGTAACAACTATGGGACCTATCCGGTGCTGTCCTTCGACAACGTGGTGTCCGGCATCACCCATTGCATCTCCGGCTTCAGCTCCCTGTACATCATGTTCGCCGGTCTTGCCAGCATGAAAAAGCGCAACATCCCCATCACGCTGGGGATCCTGGCCGGCTTCTGTGTGGCGGCGTATACCGCCAACGTACTGCTGGATTACAACTATATGTTCCTGATGGCCGGCCACGGTACGCCCTACGACATCCTCTTTGATTTGGTGGATGGAAGCCCTGTGTGGTACCCTCTGGGCGTGGTGGGCCTGTTCGTGATCTACATCGTTTCGTATTACCAGATCTACTATACGGTGGGGATGCGGAGCGAGGCGAAGAAGGAAGCCTTTGCCCGGGCGTGAGGCCCGGATCATATCCATACATGGTGCTCCGGTATGCCAGAGATGGCGTACCGGAGTTTTTTGTTTTTCTGCCTGTCCCGGGGGAAAAGGGACGGGCTGGGGGGAATAGGCTCACAGTGGAGGTGTTGCCTGTGCTGGGTGGGCTGTTGATGTTGCTGGCGTTCCCTCTGGGGCTCTCTGCCGGGAGTTTCCCCAGACCCTTGACGGCAAAGGAGGAGCGGATGTATCTGGAACGTTTCGCGCAGGGGGATCTGGAGGCACGGAACGTGCTGATCGAACGGAACCTGCGGCTGGTGGTCCATATCACCAAGAAGTATTACGCCCAGACCGCTGAGCAGGACGATCTGGTGTCGATCGGGACCATCGGGCTGATCAAGGGGATCTCTACCTTCGATGGGTCCAAGGGGGCAAGGCTGGCCACTTACGCGGCACGGTGTGTGGAGAATGAGATCCTCATGTGGTTCCGTGCCCAGCGGAAGACCAGTCAGGACGTGTCCCTGTCGGAGATCATCGAGACCGGAGCCGATGGGGCGGCGCTGTCGCTGATGGAGGTGGTGGCGGACGAGACGGATCTGCAGGCCGACCATATCCGCCGGGATCAGCTGTCCCGATTGGGGCAGGCGGTGGAGCGGTGTCTGACGGAACAGGAGCGCCAGGTGATCCGGCTCCGGTATGGACTGGACGGCGGCACGCCCCTGCGTCAGCGGCAGGTGGCGCAGGTCACCGGCATCAGCCGGAGCTATGTGTCCAGGATCGAGAAACGGGCGCTGGAGAAGCTGAAGGCGGCGGTGGGGTAGGAGTGTCGATCTGTGCAAAAAAATCGTAAGAAAATGCACCGGATCCTGTGTGCGGTATTGCAGGGACCGGGGGGGTATGGTATGATATAACGGTAAAGAAGCGCAGGTATCCACTCCTGCGGAAAAAAGGAGCTGATCGTTATGTTGAAGAAACGGATCATGTCTTTGCTTCTGGTGATCGCGATGGTGACTTCCCTGTTCCCTGGCATCCATGCCGCGGCGGAGGATACCGTGCAGATCGGAAACTGGGAGCAGTTCATCGCCTTCCTTTCGGAGGGCACCGGACGCTATGAATTGACGGCGGACATCACCGCTCCGGCGGATATGGAGCCGATCGGGGGCTTCGACCTTTCCGGCGCAGAGCTGGAGGGCAACGGATACACCGTGTCCGGTCTGAAGCTGGAGGGTGCGCTGTTCACTTCACTGGTGAGGTCCGCCGTCCGGCACGTGGTGTTCAGTGACATCAAGGTCCGTCCGGCAACGGGCAGTAACGAGATGGCGGTGCTGGCGCTGTCGATGGATCTTGACAGCTTCGTCACCGGCTGTGTCTTCCGGGACGTCCGGATGGAGCTGGCCGGGACCACCTCCCGTGCCGCTGTGGTCACGGTCCGGAACCATGGCACCATCACCAACTGTACGGTGGAGAGGTCCGTCACGCTGACCTCTGCCGATCCGGTGCAGGCAGGTCTGGTGGGTGGTATCGCCGCTTTGAACGACAGCGACTATGGCTATATCATCAACTGTATCAGCCGGGCGGCGATCGGGTTGGCCTCCGGGTCCGGCGCTACCGTGGGCGGCATCGTGGGTGCCAACCATGCGGTGGTGCAGTACTGCTTCGTGGATATGACCGGTCAGGAGGATGTTTTCAGCCCTGTGGTGGGAAGCACCTCCGGCAGCAGTCAGAAGATGGACCGCTGTGTGTATCTGGCAGGCGGCAGCTACACCATGCTGGGCGGCAGACCCGGGAAGGACTACGCTTCCATGGATGTGTATCACCTGGCGGCGGAGATGACCGAGCTGGTCATGAACGAGTATGATCAGGAGCTGGATCTGAGCTGGTTCTCCGAGCAGGAGCTGGCTTGTCCCTGGTCCGTGGAGAACGGCGGTCTTGCCCTGTCTTTGGACTGGATGACCGCGCAGGTCTATGTCTATGTGGATAAGGAACTGGAAAACGCCACTGTGACCATCACGGATCCTTACGCCCGCAAGGTGGACGACAGCTCCTATACCGGACGGAAGTACTCTGTCCGGGTGGGGCAGGGCAGTGGTCAGAGCTATGAGCGCAACAGCCTCACGGTCTCGCTGGAGCTGCCCTATGAGACGATGGCAAAGAATTTCATCCTGCGTCCCAACCCCGGCTTCGTCAAGAAGCTGGAGAACGTCATGGACGGTGGCGGTGCCAATTACGCCGATATGTATCTGGTGCCCTCCCGGACCGACGGGGGCGTGACCCAGACCTATACGGCCACCAAGGGGCTGTATCCTTTCGCCATGACCCTGTCTTTGACCCAGATGAAGCCCGGTGACGGGCTGGTACCTTATTGCTTCGCCGGCACCGGTACGGCGGCCGACCCCTATCAGATCGCTACGATCTGGGAGCTGAGCCTGCTGGGACAGTATGTGGCACAGGGGACCGGCGCCAACGGGATCGAGTTCAGCCGGGCCCACTACATCCTGACGAAGGATCTGGACCTGAGAGGGTGGACGCAGACCACCATGGAGCCCATCGGTGATCTGGATGCCCCCTTCCGGGGCGTGTTCGACGGTCAGGGCCACACGATCCGGGGCTTCACCGTCAACAATACCCGGTCCTACATGGGTCTGTTCGGCGTGGTCATGGGCGATGCGCAGAACAGAGCCCAGATCCGGGATCTGGTGGTCCGTGACGTGACCATCACCGGTCCTGACAACGCCCTCCACGGCGATCTGCGGGGCGGCGTGGTTGGTCGTGCCTCCTATGCGGATCTGATCGGTCTGGTGACCACGGGCTCCGTCTCCGGCGGCACGCAGATCGGCGGCATCGCCGGTTATACTTACCACTGTGACATCCTGGGCTGTGGCAGTGTGGTGGAGCTGACCTCCTATTCCTCCCGGGCGTGGGTGGGCGGCATCGTGGGCAACGCCGCCTACGGCACCGTGGAGAACTGCTACGCCGATGTGGACTATGTGCATAACGATGTGGTCCGCAGAGAATATCTGCAGGTAGGCACCATCGCCGGTGAGCTGAAGGATGCGAAGCTGGTCCATTGTTGGTATGACGGCGTTGAGAATACTGCGTTGTTCGATATCTCCTACACCACGGCCTCCGACAAGACCACCATGACCTCTGCCGCCTTCGCCCAGTCTCTTGCGGACTATGCCAGCCGGATGGAGCTGGGGGTGACCTGGCAGAGCCGGGCCGGTCAGGCGGAGATGCCTTATCCTGTGCCGATGCCCGACAGTTTGGCGGAGCATGCCGTCCGTTGTGCCAGGTCCAGTCAGGGCACCCTGACGGCGGACAGGACCATGGCTGTGGCGGGGACCACCGTCACCGTGCGTCCGGCTCAGATCCGGGAGGGGGCCACCTTCACCGGCATCGTGGTGCTGGACCGGAATTATCAGCCCCTGCAGATCCCTGTGACCATCCATGATGACGGATCGTATTCCTTCGTCATGCCCAGTGCGTCGGTGTATGTGGCACCGCTGTTCGATACGGCGGTCCTCTATGGCATGGGCACCGAGGAAGCCCCCTATCTGATCCGGAGCTTCGCGGATCTGGAACTCATGGGCGAGCTGGTGGCTTCCGGCACCGACACGCTGGAAGGTTGCACGGCGTACGAGGCTGCCTGCTACCGCATGACCACGGACATCGACTGCGGCGGAGAGTTCCTCCCCAATATCGGCAGCAGTTCCCGCCCCTTCTATGGTTGGTTCGACGGTGACGGTCATGCGATCTGCAACTTCTATGGCAACGCCACGGGCTTCTTCGTGAGGCTCAGACAGAGCGTGGTGAGCCATGGTATCAGCGTGTCGGATCTGGTCATGCGGGACGGTGAGGGCGGCTCCACCGCGATCCTTTCCCGTTGGATCGATACCGGCGTGAAGATCCGGGATGTGGAGTTCCGGGATATCGTATTCCACGGTACCGGCTCGGTGCTGGCACTGGAGACTGCCGGCAACATCGACATCACCAACTGTGTGTTCCGTGACCTCTCGTTCAACGCCGGGCTCAGCAGTAACGCGCTTCTGACCCAGATCGGCATAAGCCCGTCTCTGGAGAACGTGATGATCCATAACGTCACCGGCTGTACCAGACTCAACAACAGCAGCAGTACCGGCGGTTTGAGCAACGTGGTCTGCAGTGCGTCGGACATCACCGGCATCGACGGTCTCGCTATGTCCGGCTGGGGGACCATCGCCACGCTCAGCGGGTATGCGCAGACCCAACTGGAGGAAGCCAGCCTGTGGGCGGATGACCCCAACGGCGGAGCCCGGCTGGTCTTCGGTGGTGCCGGTGCCGTGTCCTTCATCTCCTATGCTTCCGACTTCTATGAGGTCCGCTCTCCGATCGATCCGGCCACGGCTCCCACCACCGGGAAGGGTGGCACCCATATCCAGATCCCCTACGATCCCACGATCAGCCTCACCGATCTGGTGATCGAGGGACCTCAGGGCAAGATCACGCCTGTCCTCACCAACACGGCGGACGGCACCCCGGTGCTGGACTTCCTGATGCCCGAGGGCAAGGTGGAGATCTCCAATGGCGGCAGGGCATTCCGTTACAGAGGCCTGCTGGGCGGCGGTACGGAGGGCAACCCCTATCTGATCGAAACAGCGGAGGAGCTCAAGTTCTTCGCGGATGTGTGCAACGGTCAGATACCGCTGGAGCTTTTGAACTATAACATCTCCTATCCGGAGGCCAGCGTCCGGCTTCTGGGCGACATCTCCATGGAGGGCATCGCCTGGGAGGGCATCGGTGACGACGGCGACAGCGTCCCCTTCACCGGACGTTTCGACGGTGACGGACACACCATCTCGAAGCTGGGACACAGCGACGGGGCGGACACCGGGATCCGTCAGCCGCTGTTCATCCAAGTGGGTCCCGCCGGTGTGGTGGAGGACCTGATCGTGACCGACGCGTCGATCCGTACGGATCCTACCCCTGAGGTGGGCACCGGCGTGATCGCCAAAAACAACAAAGGTACCATCCGCCGTTGTCTGGTGACGGGATCCACGATCGAAAACGATGGGGATACCTATTGCGGCGGTATCGTGGGCGTGAACTGGGGGTATCTGGAAGACTGCGGCATCGCAGAGTGCGTCCTGATCCGTCAGGAGGGATCCATCACCACCGGTGCGGTGGTCCACACCAACTTCGGCACGGTCAGCGATTGTTTTGCCTATGATGTGACGATCCAGGGCGGGGCCAAGTACAGCGGCGCCATCCTGATCAACAACGAGGGGACCGTGGATCGTTGCTATCATGATCGGGTGGACACCTTGGAGACGCTCACGGGCACCGTTGCCGCGACGCGGGAGGAGTTCCATGACGGCACCGTGGCCTTCGCGCTGAACGGTGGCATCACCGATGGCTCTCAGCCCTTCTATCAGGTCATCGACAGCGCAGAGCCTGCGGATCTCTGGCCTGTGCCTGTGGCGAAGGACGGTGGGACCGTCTATGCCAACGTTTGTGTGGGCGAGCCCTACACCAATTTCGATCCGGAGGACCACTTCCGGGATGCCGTCAACGGCTTCTGCCCCCGGTGCGGTGACTATCAGCCTGCGGTCCTGATGGATGACGGAGATGTCTACGAATATCAGATCTATAACGCCGGTCAGCTCTTCTGGCTGGCCAGAGAGCAGAACGAGCGGCAGAGCAGTGTGGCCATGCACGCCCGGCTCATGGCGGACATCGATGCCAACCCCGGCTATACCTTCCACGCCGACGGTACCGTGACCTATGAGGGCACGGTGGTCACCGAGGGCTGGCGGCACTGGGTGCCCATTGGCAAGATGATCCGGACGAACGGTGTGGACCACCAGTATCATGGCCACTTCGACGGCGACGGTCACACCGTTTCCGGTCTGTATGTGGACGATACGAGCCTCGATTGCGTGGGCCTGATCGGCTATATGCATCAGGGCCGTGTCCTCAACGTGGCTGTGGTCAACTCCTATTTCCGGGCCGCCGCCGAGGTGGGCGGTATCCTTGGGTCCGGCGAGGGCACGATCAGGAACTGCTTCAGCAGTGCCACGGTGGTGAGCTGTCCTGCTGAGTCCTATCAGGTGGGGACCGCCGGTGGTCTGGCGGGCTCCGTGAGTGGATACTCGGAGGTCACCTATGATCTGGCCGTGGGGCTCGTGGACGGCGGACACAAAGTGGTAGGCAGTATTTACGGGGCGCTCTCCGTCAGAGATAACTACTATCTGAACGGTGTCCCGACTGATGACGGTGGCCGGACCGCGGAACAACTGGCTTCCGGTGAGGTGGCATTCCTCCTGCAGGATACGCCGCTCGCCCTGAAGTGGGGCCAGAAGATCGGTACCGATCCCTATCCCGTGCTGGGCGGCTCCAGAGTCTACGCCGAGCGCTGGTGCACCGGGGAGGTGATCCGTTACGGCAACGAGGAAGTGGATCCGGTCCATGTGGGACTGGGTGAGGACGGCCTGTGCATCGGCTGCGGCGAGGCAGGACCGGCCATGCTGGTGGACGGATATTATGAGATCTGGAACCTGGGCCATCTGATCTGGTTCGGTCAGAAGATCCTGGAAGACGTGCATGTGAAGGGTCGCCTGATGTCGGACCTGACCGTGGTCTCCGATCACTGGACCCCTCTGGGCAGTGGCACGGAGTTCCAGGGCACCTTCGACGGTCAGTGGCACACGATCACCATGACGCTGGACTTCGGCCCGGAGCCCTGTGACCGTACCGTGGGCCTGTTCAGCAACACCACCTCCGGCGCGGTCTTCCGGGACCTGGTGCTGGAGGGCTCCGTGGTGTGCAACTCCGATGAGCGGGTGGGCGCGCTGGTGGGCTCTGCTTACAATACCACCATCGAGAACGTCCTTTCCTATGTGGACGTGACCAATACCTGTACCGGCATCAACGGCAGTAACTCCCATCCCGGTACCGGTGGCATCACCGGTATCTTCGGCGGCGGCAGCCACGCCGTCATGCGCAACTGTGCCGTGTACGCCGATGTGACCGCGGGCTACGCCTGTGTGGGCGGTCTCGTGGGCAAGGGCTGGCCCGGCAAGCAGTATTACACGATCGGGAACTGTGCCTTCGTGGGCGATGTGACGGCCACCGCCGACATCCCTGCCGGCTCTGTGGTGGGCTACCACGATACGGACAGCAATTTGACGACCTTCGGGAAGATCTGGTTCCACGAGAAGGACGGCCTTGGAGCTTTCGGCAAGCTGGACGGTACGGAAAACTCCACCTACCAGATCGATCAGGTGGAAGAAAAGTCCATGGATGCCTTCCATGGCGGTGAGGTGGCATGTCTGCTGGCCCCCGGCTTCGGACAGACGCTGGGCATCCAGACGCTGCCCGTCCCGGGCGGTGAGCCTGTGTATCACGGATATGTGAGCTGTGACGAGGATCAGGACATGGTCTACACCAATGACAGCAGTGCCAGCGATATCAGACCGGCCCATCAGGCTGTACGCACCGGCTATGATACCGATCACCACTGGGGCGTCTGTGTCTGCGGCAAGCGGCTGGATATCCAGCGCCATACTACCGGGCAGAGCTATGACGAGACCTGCCACTGGACCGAATGTGACTGCGGCTATATCTCCGGTGCTGCCGATCATGATCTGTGGCTCGAGTATGACGAGAGTGGTCACTGGGAGTACTGCTTCTGTGGCTACGAGTCCGGTCACCAGAGCCATACCATGCAGGCCACCTATGACGAGTGGGGCCATCGCTTCCAGTGCTGGTGCGGCTTCTTCACCGGCTATGAGGACCATTCTCTGACCCAGTCCTTCGATGACACGGGCCACTGGTACGCCTGTCAGTGCGGTCACAGTCTGGAGAAGGCACCCCACGAGGGCGGCACCGCGTGGTGTAACGAGCGGAAGGTCTGTACGGTCTGCGGTGAGCACTACGGTGAGTTGGATCTGCTGAACCATGCCAGCGATGAGTACGTCAACGGCTTCCGGGTCTGCTGTGGCGAACCTCTGCCTGTGGAGCCCGGTCTGAACCTTGGATTCCCCAGCTTGTCCTTTGAGGACGAGGTCCATTACAATGTGTACTTTACTGTGGATGATCCGGACCACATCGTTTCCATGGGTCTGGCGATCTTCGATACCCGCCTGGAGGACGGTACCGTGGAGGATGCGGTGGAGCTGGTGGAAGGCTACCAGACCAACGGCGTGCACTACATGGTCAGAAGCAACGGCATCCCGGCCAAGAACATGGGCGACACGGTGTACTTCCGTGTGTATGCCCGGCTGGAAGACGGTTCCTGCATCTACTCCGATATGGGTGGCTACAACGCCAGAGCATATGCCCAGCAGATCCTGGGCGATGAGCAGGCCACGCAGGAGATGAAGTCCTTGGTGGTGGCCCTGATCCGCTACGGTGCTGAGGCACAGAAGTATTTCGGGCACCGGACCGACGATCTGATGGACGGCTTCCTTGCCGACACACAGAAGGCCATGGTGATGGATTACGATCCGGCGCTGGTGGCGGATCTGGTGAAGCCCCCTGTGGAGATGACGGAGCGCTTCCCCAAGACCGAAGGCGGTTTCAAGGGCGGCATCGCCTCCTACTCCTTCGAGGGCGCGTTGGCGCTGAATATCTACATGGGGACCGCCCAGCCTGTGGACGGGGAAGTACGTCTGTACTATTGGGATATGAAGACCTTCGGCACCATCGATGCCTTCACGGTGGAGAACGCCACCGGGACGCTGACTATGGTCTCCACCGGTGTGGAGGATCACCATTGGGCGGCGGTCGAGGGGATCCCTGCCAAAAAGATCGACGAGACGATCTTCTTCGCCGCGGTATATGAGAGCGGTGGAGAGCCTGTCATCTCCGGTGTGTCCGTCTATTCCGTGGGCGAATACTGTAAGCAGATCGCGACCAGAGAGGGCAGTGCGCAGCAGGACTTCGCCAAGGCCACGGCGGTCTATGGCTGTTACGCCAAGGCATATTTTACGAGCATCGGACAGATGCAGTGACGATACGAAGGGCCCGTTGCGGAATTCCGTTTCGCAACGGGCCCATTATCCTGGGAAAACGGGGTTTTATCCAAAAATGGATAGAAGATCTTGTAGATTATCACAGTTGGCAATGAGAAAGGATCGATGTATAATAGCATGGGCCACACCCTGAAAACCAAAAATCTAAGGAGGAAACAACAATGAGCAAGACCAACAAGCGCCTGGTCGGCATCCTGCTGGCTCTGGCAATGGTTCTGTCCATGCTGCCCATGGCAGTCTTGGCCGCAGACACCACCACCCTGTATTGCGCCGCTCCCTCTGGCTGG
>JAFNXT010000042.1 GCA_017378975.1 Oscillospiraceae bacterium | reverse complement strand
TGATCGTGGGTACCGGCGGTTACGCCAGCTTCCCGGCTCTCTATGCCGGAGCGAAGCTGAAGGTGCCTACCTGTGTCCATGAGAGCAACGCAGTCCCGGGGCTGACTACCAAGCTGGCGGCAGACAAGGCCGACCGGGTGCTGGTGTCCTTCCCGGAAAGCGCCAAGCACTACCGACACCCGGAGAAGGTGGAGGTAGTGGGCATGCCCGTCCGGGAGGATTTCTTCCGGCTGACGCAGGCGGAGGCCCGGAAGGCCTTGGGGCTGGATGAGCGTCCGCTGGTGGTGTCTGCCTTCGGCAGTCTGGGCGCCAAGGCCATGAACTATGCCATGGCCGATATGATGCTTCTGGAGCAGGAGGACGGCTTCCCCTTCACGCACATCCATGCCACCGGCTCCTATGGCTGGAAGTGGATGCCGGAGCATGTGGCATCCAAGGGTATCCGGCTGGACGGCGGCATCGATATGAGAGAGTACATCTATGATATGCCCACGGTGATGGCGGCGGCGGATGTGATCATCAGCCGGGCCGGTGCTTCCACACTCAATGAGATCGGAGCCTCCGGGACCCCCTGCATCCTGATCCCTTCGCCCAACGTCACCAACGACCATCAGACCAAGAACGCCAGGATCCTGGCAGACCGGGGCGGCGCGGTGCTGTTGCCTGAGGGCGAGGACATGGGCAGGAAGTTGTATGAGCAGGTCCGGGGCCTGCTGGCAGATGCCGGACGTCGGCAGGAGATGGCGGATGCTCTGAGGCAGCTGGTGGTGCCGGATTCCGCTCAGCGGATCTGCGATATGATCGAGGCGCTCGGCAGGGAGGGGCATCATGGCAAATGAACGCAGGAAACGGCGCCGTCCGCCCGAAACGCCCCGGCGCCCCCGTCCGGAAACACCGGAAGTGGTCTATACCCAGCCCCAGCCTCTGGGACGGAAGAAGCTGATCATGCGGCTGCTGACGGTGGCCGCGGTGGTGGCGGCGTTGTTCGTGGGGTTCTCCCTGTTCTTCCGGGTGGAGGATGTGGTGGTCACAGGCACCAGACAGTATTCTGACTGGACCGTGGTGGAAGCCTCCGGCATCCGGGAAGGGGATGGGCTTCTGACCTTCAGCAAGGGGAAGGCCGGTGGAAAGATCATCCAGTCCCTTCCCTATGTGAAAAAGGTGAGGATCGGGATCCGGCTCCCCGGTACCGTGAACATCTATGTGGAGGAGGTCCCGGCGGTCTATGCTATCCGGGATCTGGAAGAAGACTGGTGGCTCATGACCGGTGACGGGAAGCTGGTGGAGAAGGCAGATCCCACTTCCGTCGAGAGGCATACCCAGATCTTGGGTCTGAAGATCACCGACGCGCAGGTGGGCCGACAGGCCAAGGCGGCAGAGGGGACCGATCCGTCGTTTACGGTGATCACCGACGCCAAGCGGCTGGAGGTGGCACTGCAGATCATCTCCCGGCTGGAAGCCAATGAGATCCTGGGACAGGTAGCCTCAGTGGATACGGGCGATATGTCCGCAGTGCGACTGATGTATGGCGACCGCTATCAGGTGGAGCTGGGCACGCCGGACAAGCTTGAACAGAAAGTGGACATGCTGGTCCAGACCGTTCGGCAGATGGGCGGACACCAAAGCGGCATTTTGGACATCTCTTTTGCCGACGGGCAGGAGACGGTGGTCTACCGACCCTTCCAGTAAGGGGCAGGAATCGAAAAAGTTCGGGAAAAATTCAATATTTTCTATTGACGTGACCGGATTTTCGGGATACAATGGGTAAGTACGAAATTAAGATCTCGCAGTAGGCTCTTCTGCCTCTGCGGAGCATACATAGGAGGAACGTAAAAATGGCTGAAGCATATCAGGATCGCGTCGTTAAGATCAAGGTCATCGGTGTCGGCGGCGCAGGCAACAATGTCATCAACCGTATGATCGAGTCCGGTGTGGACGGCGTGGATTTCGTCGTGGTGAACACCGATAAGCAGGATCTGAATAAGTCCATCTGCAAGAACAAGCTCCAGATCGGTGAGAAGCTGACCAACGGTATGGGCGCCGGTTCCAAGCCCGAGGTGGGCAAGAAGTCCGCCGAGGAGAGCCGTGCGCTGATCTCCAAGGCACTGGAAGGCACCGACATGGTGTTCATCACCGCCGGTATGGGCGGTGGTACCGGCACCGGCGCCGCTCCCATCGTGGCGGATCTGGCTCACGAGGCCGGTATCCTGACCGTGGGCGTGGTCACCAAGCCCTTCCGTTTCGAGGGTGCCAACCGTATGCGTCAGGCTGAGGCCGGTATCGAGGCTCTGGCCGGTAAGGTGGACTCCCTGATCGTGATCCCCAACGACCGTCTGAAGTACGTCACCGACCAGAAGATCACCTTCGCCAACGCATTTGGCATCGCCGACGATGTGCTGAAGATGGCTGTCACCTCCATTTCCGAGCTGGTGGGCTTCTCCGATCGCGTGATCATCAACCTGGACTTCGCTGACGTTTCCGCCGTCATGAAGGATGCCGGTCGTGCCCACATGGGCGTGGGCATCGCCGCCGGTCGTGAGAAGGCTGAGCAGGCTGCCCTGGCCGCTGTCGCCAGCGGTCTGCTGGAGACCTCCATCAACGGTGCCACCGGTGTGCTGGTGAACGTCACCGGTTCTCCCGAGCTGACGCTGGACGATGTGGAGACTGCCGCCGGTATCGTGCAGGAGGCCGCCAACCCTGATGCCAACATCATCTTTGGCGCTACCTACTCCGACGAGTTCGAGGATGAGATGCGCGTCACCGTCATCGCCACCGGTTTCGATCAGAGACATGAGGATGCGGCTCCCAAGGCTGCTGCCCGTACCGCTTCCGCTCCTGCCGCTGCTCCCCGGACCAGCGAGGATGACGATCTGATCAACCTGTTCAAGTTCTAAGAATGGCTTTTTGGCATCCCGGACGGTCTGTCCGGGATGCTTTTATGAGGAGGTGTCCCGATGGATGCTTATCACGCGCTGGCGGTGAGCTATGACCGGCTGACCGACGACGTGGACTATGAGGCTACGGTGGCGTTCTACCGGCAGATCATGACGCGGGAGGGTGTGGTACCCCGGACGGCGGTGGATCTGGCCTGCGGTACCGGCTCTGTGTCTGTGATCCTGGCGCGGCAGGGGCTTCGGGTGACCGGTGTGGATCTGTCCCCGGAAATGCTGATGGTGGCCTGTCAGAAGGCGCAGGATCTGCCTCGGCCGCCCATCTTCGTCTGCCAGCCCCTGCAGGAGCTGACGCTCCCAAGGGGCGTGGATCTGGCGGTCTGCGCCCTTGACAGTCTGGACTATATCACCGACCCTGAGGATTGCCGGGAGGCCATCCGCCGGGTCTATAAGGCGCTCAATCCCGGCGGTATCTTCATCTTCGATGTGAACACGCCCCAGAAGCTCATGGCCATGGATGGGCAGGTGTTTCTGGATGAGGATGACGATGTTTACTGCGTTTGGCGTGGGGGCTTCGATCGGGAGAGCAATATCCTCTCCTATGGCATGGATCTGTTCCAGCGACAGGGGGAGGTTTGGGTCCGAAGCTTCGAGGAACACCGGGAATACGCCTATTCTCGGGCGCAACTGACGGGATATTTGAAGGATGCGGGGTTCTGCCGCATCCGGGTCTATGGGGACCGGCGGATGGAAGCGCCGGGACCGGAAGAACAGCGCATCTATTTCAGCGCAAGGAAGGGGATCCGAAAATGAACGACTATTTGGTCCGTGGCATGAGCATGGACGGTTTCGTGAAGGTGGTGGCCATCCGGTCCACCCAGACGGTACAGCGGGCGGTGCAGATCCATGGCACCACCCCCAACGCCACGGCGGCTTTTGGGCGGGCGTTGACTGCCTGCTCCATGATGGGCAATATGCAGAAAGTGGAAAACGGCTCCATGACCCTGCAGGTCCGGGGCGGTGGCCCCATCGGTACCATCACCTGCGTCTCCGATGCCCACGGCAATGTCCGAGGAGTGGTGACGGAGCCCAAGGTGCCGCTGGTGGAGAAATATCCCGGCAAGCTGGACGTGGGTGCCACGGTGGGGACTGACGGCACCCTGACGGTGATCCGTGACCTTCAGATGAAGGAGCCCTATATCGGTTCCGTGCCGCTGGTGTCCGGTGAGATCGGTGACGATGTGACGGCGTATTTTGCCCAAAGTGAGCAGACCCCCACGGCCTGCGCGCTTGGCGTACTGGTGGACCGGGACTGTTCCGTGAAGGTGGCCGGCGGTTATCTGCTCCAGCTCCTGCCCGGTGCGCCGGAGGAGACCATCGATGCGCTGGAGCGTGGCATCAAGCGTGCCGGTGCGGTGACCGCCATGTTGGACGCGGGGCTCACGCCGGAGGATATCCTGGGTCAGGTCTGCGGTGAGCTGGGGGTGGTGTTCATGGAGACGGCGGAGGTGGCGTACAAGTGCTACTGCGACCGGGACCGGGTCACCGCCGCTCTGATCAGCCTGGGCAGGGAGGAGTTGGGCCAGATCGCGGCGGACGGGAAGCCCTTCCCGGTGGAGTGCCAGTTCTGCGATACGGTGTATACCTTCACCCCGGAGGATGTGCAGGAGATCCTGAAAAAGATTTGAAATAATACCGGATACCGGGGGATATCCTCCGGTATCCGGCGTGAAAAGTTTGACATAAAAAAGATAAAAAAGTTCTTGACAAATGGGTGGGGCGTGTGTATAATGTGTCATGTCGCTGAGGTGAGCGGCTGACAGCCACACCTGAGAACGATACGGGAGCATAGCTCAGCTGGGAGAGCACATGCCTTACAAGCATGGGGTCACAGGTTCGAGCCCTGTTGTTCCCACCATACAATATGGCCCTGTGGTGCAGTCGGTTAGCACGCCAGCCTGTCACGCTGGAGGTCGACGGTTCGAGTCCGTTCGGGGTCGCCATATAACGCATCTTGCGTGTTGAGGAAGCAAGACTTCCTCAATATGCCTCTGTAGCTCAGTAGGTAGAGCAGCGGACTGAAAATCCGCGTGTCGTTGGTTCGATTCCGACCGGAGGCACCAGATGCGGGTGTAG
>JAFNXT010000041.1 GCA_017378975.1 Oscillospiraceae bacterium | reverse complement strand
GCACATTGAATGCTCCGCAATTTGTATGAAGCACTTAGGAAGCAAGCTCGATATCCACTGTGGTGGTGTTGATAACATTTTCCCACACCACACAAACGAAATTGCACAAAGTGAAGCATATACAGGCGAAAAATGGTGCAACTACTGGTTCCATGTAAATCACTTAAATGATGAAACAGGAAAAATGTCAAAATCAAAGGGTGATTTTTTGACAGTATCCTTGCTTGAAAGCAAGGGCTACAACCCACTTGCATATAGATTTTTCTGCTTGCAATCACACTACCGTAAGCCACTTGTGTTCTCATATGAGGCGCTTGACCAGGCTAGCG
This sequence comes from Oscillospiraceae bacterium, assembly GCA_017378975.1. Classification (GTDB taxonomy): domain Bacteria; phylum Bacillota; class Clostridia; order Oscillospirales; family Oscillospiraceae; genus Faecousia. The sequence goes on along the minus strand of JAFNXT010000041.1, from coordinate 10,827 downwards.
CAAAAAAGGCTGGAGAAGAGATGGGGGACTATGCCCGGGTGCTGTATTCCATGCTCTTCGAGCTGAGCCGGAGCTACCAGTCCAAGCGGAACATGGTCTCTTCGCCGCTGTATGAGAAGATCGAGGACGCGATCGGCACGACACCTAAGCTGTTCCCTCAGACACCGGTGGTGGCCTGTCAGGGCGTGGAGGGGGCTTACTCTCAGATCGCCTGTGAGAAGATCTTCAAAAACCCCTTCATCATGTATTTCAAGAATTTCGAGGGCGTGTTCAATGCCATCGAGCAGGGACTTTGCCAGTATGGCATCCTGCCGATCGAGAATTCTACGGCCGGTTCCGTGAACAAGGTCTATGATCTGATGATCTCCCATGATTTCTCCATCGTACGGACCTTCCGTATGAAGGTGGATCACAACCTGTTGGCGGTCCGTGGGGCTTCCGCGGCGGATATCAAGGAGATCTACTCCCATGAGCACGCCATCAACCAGTGTACGGAGTATTTGAAGCGGTTCCCCAACGCCAAGATCATCCCCGTGGAGAACACTGCGGTGGCGGCGCAGATGGTGGCTCAGTCCGGTCGGAAGGACATCGCCGCCATCAGCTCCCGTGGTTGCGCGGAGCTGTACGGTCTTTCCTGCCTTGCTGCCTCGATCCAGGACAAGGGCAACAACCATACCCGTTTCATCTGCATCAGCAAGAAGCTGGAGGTGTATCCCGGCTCTGATAAGACCAGTATCATGATGGTCCTGCCCCACCGGCCCGGCGCCCTGTATCGGGTGATGGCACGGCTCTACACCCTGGGCATCAATGTGACCAAGCTGGAGTCCCGTCCGATCCCGGACCGTGAGTTCGAATTCATGTTCTATTTCGATCTGGAAACTTCGATCTACTCCGGAGAGTTCGTACAACTCATGTGTGAGCTGGAAGAGCTGTGTGAGGAATTCAAGTATCTGGGCAGTTATTCAGAGGTGGTATGATGGTCTGCGGTCTGTTGGGGCGGCGGCTGGGACACAGCTACTCGCCCCGGATCCATGGACAGCTTGGGAGCTATGAGTACCGACTGTTCGAGAAAGAGCCGGAGGATCTGGAGGCGTTCCTTCGTGGTGGCTCCTTCCGTGGGCTCAATGTCACGCTCCCTTATAAAAAGTCGGTGATCCCGTTTTTGGATGCGTTGTCTGACGTGGCGGAGCGGCTTGGGGCGGTGAACACCATCGTGCGCCGGGAAGACGGTACACTGATCGGGCACAACTCCGACTATTTCGGGTTCCGGTCTATGGTGGAGCGCAGTGGCTTGTGGGTCTCCGGGAAGAAGGTGCTGGTGCTGGGCAGTGGCGGTGCATCCAATACGGCGGTGGCGGTGATGCGTGAGCTGGGGGCCCGGGTGGTAGTGATCTCCCGGACCGGGGAGGACAACTATGGGAACCTCCTGCGTCATGCTGACGCGGCGGTGATCGTGAACACCACGCCGGTGGGGATGTATCCTGATGTTGAGGCTTCTCCTGTTTCGCTGGATGGTTTTCCGGCGTTGGAGGGTGTGCTGGATGCGGTCTATAATCCGGCCCGGACGGCGTTACTGATGGATGCGGAGCGACGGGGTCTGGTGGCGATGAACGGTCTTTGGATGCTGGTGGCGCAGGCCAAGGAAAGCGCGGAGTGGTTCACGGGCACGGAGATCTCTGACAGTCAGATCAGTCGGATCTATGGGATGCTGAAGGCACAGATGGAGAACATCGTCCTGATAGGGATGCCCGGTTGCGGTAAATCCACCGTGGCCAGAGCTCTGGCGGAACGGCTGGGCCGGGAGGCGGTGGACGCGGATCTTCAGATCCAAAGGACCGCCGGGATGACGATCCCTCAGATCTTTTCGGAGGTCGGGGAGGACGGTTTCCGTAAGGTAGAGTCCAAGGTCCTGGCGGAGCTTGGCAAGCAGTCGGGGCTCGTCATCGCCACCGGCGGCGGCTGTGTGACCCGGCCGGAAAACTACGATGCGCTCCATCGGAACGGAAGGATCTTCTGGCTGACCAGGTCTTTGGAACGGTTGCCCACGGATGGGCGGCCCTTGTCCCAAGCTGGGAAGCTGGAGCAGATGTATGAGGTACGCAGACCGATGTATGAGCGTTTCGCCGATGTGACCGTTGATAACGATGGTAGTTTGGAGCGCACGGTGGCGCAGATATTGAAAGCGTTGGAGGAACAGGTATGAAGATCCTTGTGATCAATGGACCGAACATCAATATGCTGGGGATCCGGGAGCCCGGTATCTATGGCAAACAGACCTTCGCGGACCTGCTGGCCTTGCTGGAGGATACGGCGAAGGAGCTGGGCGTGGAGATGGAGCAGTACCAGTCCAATCACGAAGGTGATCTGGTCGATAAGATCCAGGAGGCCTATCAGCGCTTCGACGGGATCGTGATCAATCCTGCCGCCTATACTCATACGTCCGTTGCGATACTGGACGCATTGAAGGCCGTGGGTATCCCGGCGGTGGAGGTGCATATCTCTAACGTGGATGCCCGGGAGCCCTTCCGGCAGGTGTCCTATGCCGGTCTTTACTGTGAGAAGACCATCAAGGGACAGGGGCTTGACGGGTATCGGCAGGCGATGGTGTATTTGAAGGAGCGGTATGCCCTCACCTTGTGAGATCAGGTCGATAAAAAAGCACCCTTCCCCGGTCCACGTGGACCGGGGAAGGGTGCTTTTTGCTTATTAGGGGGATCGCCACGTCGTTTTGCTCCTTGCGATGACGGCGATGTTACTTTTTGCGGAAGACCAGGAGTTTGCTGGCGACGTAGTTGAGGACTACCACCATGATCTGGGTGAGCAGTTTCATGATGTTGCCGTCGAAGTGGAGCAGGTCAACGGTCACGAAGATGATCAGAGTCTCAAGGACGCCGGAGCCGATGCGGCAGGCGACGAATTTGGTCAATTCCGGCCCTACGGTCTTCATGGACCAGTCGTGACTGCGGAAGACGAAGGGCTTATTGGTCAGATAGGCGAAGGCTACGGCGAAGACCCATGCGATCATGTTGCTCACTGCCGCGGAAAGCCCCAGAAGGTTGTAGCAGGGCAGGTAGATGATATAGTTGACCACGGTGGTCAGTACACCGAACACCAGATAGACGATGATATCGTAGTATTTCTTGAACAGTTCCTTCACGATTTGACCTCCAGGATCAGTTCCAGCGCGGCCTGGATCGCCTGCTGGCGGATGTCGTCCCGGTCACCGTAGAACCGGAACTGCTTGGCGATGGTCTGGTGCTTGTCGGAATAGCCGATACAGACGGTGCCCACGGGGTTGCCGTAGTCATCGCCGCCGGGACCGGCGAGACCGGTGACGGAAATGGCTACATCAGCACCCAGCGCCTTCCGGGCGCCGGAGGCCATGGCGCCTGCCACGGGGTTGGAGACGGCACCGTATTTTTTCAGCACGGCGGGATCGACCCCCAGCAGGCGCTCCTTGATCTGGTTGGTATAGCTGATGATACCACCCACGAAGACTTTGGACGCACCGGGTACGGCAGTGATCGCCGCGCCGATACCGCCGCCGGTGCAGCTTTCGGCGGTGGCGAGGGTCTTGCCCGACAGGGCCTTCAGCACATCACAGCAGAGGTTCGTCATGGTATTTCACCGTGATCTTCTCCACGGTCCGGAGGGCTTCCGCGATCAGTGCTTCACGGTCCAGCTTCCGCTCGGCATTCTCGACCTGTGCCAGCGTGGGCTTGGTCTTGGGGTGCTTGGGGGTGAAGACGGTACAGCAGTCCTCGTAGGGGAGGATGGAGGTGTCCAGCGTGCCGATCTTACGGGCGATGGTCACGATCTCCTCCTTATCCATGCCCACCAGCGGCATGAAGATGGGGATGTCCACCACGGCACCGGTGACGGTCATGGCTTCCATGGTCTGGGAGGCCACCTGTCCCAGATTCTCGCCGGTGATCAGAGCGCCACAGCCGTCGTCCTTGGCGATGGCTTGGGAGATCTCCATCATGAACCGGCGCATGATCAGGGTGAAAAATTCCTCCGGGCAGTTGTCACGGATGGCTTCCTGGATCTGGGTGAAGGAGACGATGTTCACCGTCATGCGGCCGGCGTAGCGGGTCACCAGACGGGCCAGCTCCAGGACCTTGTCCTTGGCGAGCTGGGAGGTGTAGGGGTAAGAGAAGAAGTGGACGCATTCGATCTCCACGCCACGCTTGGCCATCATGTAGGCCGCTACGGGAGAGTCGATGCCGCCGGACAGCAGGCACATGGCACGACCGCCCACGCCGGTGGGCAGGCCGCCGGCACCGGGCTCGGCAGGACCGTGGACATAGGCGGCAAGGTCACGGACCTCAACATAAACGATATAGTCGGGATGATGGACATCCACTTCCACCGTAGGATGGGCTTCTGCCAAACGTCCGCCGATCTCCTGAGAGATGCCGATGGAGGTCAGGGGGAAGGCTTTGTCGGAACGCTTGGACTCCACCTTGAAGGACTTGGCGCAGTCCAAATCGTCGCCCAGATACTCTTCGATGGCATTGAAGATGGCATCCAGATTTTTCTCACAGGGGCGGCAACGGCACAGGCTCACCACGCCGAAGATGGAATGGCAGGCTTCCCATGCGCCTTCCACGTCGGCTTCATCGTCCATGGGCTGTACGTAGACGGTGGACTGGAGGATGTAGACATCGAAATTGCCGAAGGGCTTCATACGGCGGCGGACGTTCTGGCGCAGTTTGTTCTCGAACTGGCGCTTGTTGGCACCTTTCAGGACGATCTCGCCCAGTTTCATCAAAAAGATCTCGTTCATAGTTTGTCTCCTTATCGGTCCAGCAGACCCACGGCACGGTAGCCGATCGCTTCGGCGATGTGGTGGGGCTGGATGTATTGACTTCCTTCCAGATCGGCGATGGTACGGCTGACACGCACGATCCGGTCATAGCTTCTGGCGGTGAGGCCCAAGGCATCGAAGGCCTGTTTCATGAGAGCGGCGCAATCATCGCTGAGGTCGCAGTAGCGGCGGAGCTGGTCCGGACCCATCCGGGCGTTGCACATGCCGGAGGCTTTGCCGAAGCGTTCGTTTTGTCGCTGGCGGGCCAGATCCACCCGGGACTTGATGGCGGCAGAGGGTTCGGCTTCCGCTCTGGAGCGCAGGTCCTCGAAGGCTACCGCCGGGACCTCCACTACGATGTCGATCCGGTCCATCATGGGGCCGGAGATCCGGCTCCGGTAATTCTCCACAGCTTGGGGCGAGCAGGAACAGCGACCGGAGGGGTCACCGAACCAGCCGCATTTACAGGGGTTCATGGCGCAGACCATCATGAACTCGGCAGGATAGGTCACGGCACCGGATACACGGGAGATGGTGACTTTGCCATCCTCCAGAGGCTGACGCATGAGGTCCAGCGTGTCTTTGCGGAACTCCGGCAGTTCGTCCAAAAACAGGACGCCCTTGTGGGCCATGGAGATCTCACCGGGCTTGGGGTTGGTACCGCCGCCCACGAGACCGGCGTTGGATACGGTATGGTGGGGAGAGCGGAAAGGACGCTGGATCAGGAGCGGTTCCTTGGGTGGGAGCATACCCATGACGGAGTAGACCTGTGTCACTTCCAGCGATTCTTCCCAAGTCATGTCGGGAAGGATCGAGGGGAGACGTTTGCTGAGCATGCTTTTGCCGGAGCCGGGAGGACCGATCAGGAGCACGTTATGGCTTCCCGCGGCGGCGACCTCCAGCGCCCGTTTGACGTTTTCCTGCCCCAGTACGTCTTTGAAGTCCAACACATGGGTCTTCTTGCGGTCGGGCATCCATGGTGGCTCTTCCTCCAGCGTGATCTCACCGTTGAGCCCGGCGGCCAGCTCCCGGACGTTACGGACCGGGATGATGGCGGGACCACGGGCCAGCGTGGCTTCGGCGGCGTTCTCCGCCGGGACGAAGAGATATTCGATCCCGTCCCGTTTGGCGGCCAGCGCCATGGGCAGGACACCATTGATGGGCCGGACTTGTCCATCCAGACTCACTTCGCCGAGGAAGGCACAGGTGGAACGGGGACGGCGGATCCCGCCGCAGGCGGACATGATCGCAAGCAGGATCGGAAGGTCATAGTGGGTGCCGGCCTTCTTCAGATTCGCCGGGGCCAGATTCACGGTGATCCGGCCGGTGGGGAAATGCAGGCCGCTGGTCTTAGCCGCGGCCCGGACACGTTCCCGGGCTTCCTTCACTGCCGCATCGGGCAGACCTACGATATCGAAATTGGGCAGGCCATTGGTGATATAGCACTCCGTCACCACCGAACTGCCCTGGATGCCGGTGATGCCTAAGGTACGAACACTGCAGATCATCGCTTTCGCCCCTTTGCTCATTATTCATCAGCATATATTATACTCCATGTGGGCAGGAATGTCGATCTGTTTTTTAACAGATCCTCATGGTGCTGAGGTGCTGTGTCCAATGGTGGCGGTCTATTGGACAGTTGGCATGGTAGGATGGAGAAAACGATGAAAATGGGGGTATCCTTATGTTTTCTTTCATGGAAGGACTCAATGAGGCACAGCGGCAGGCGGTGGAGGCTACGGAAGGGCCGATCCGGGTGGTGGCTGGGGCCGGGTCCGGGAAGACCCGGACCTTGGCGGCGAGGTATCTGTATCTGGTGGAGGGGCTTGGGATCTCGACAGCCAATATCCTTTGTATCACCTTCACCAACAAGGCCGCGGCGGAGATGAAGAAGCGGATCCGGCGGCAGCTTCCGGATGGGGATCTGGGGAAGGTATGTACCTTCCATGGATTCTGTGTGGGACTGTTGAAAGAGGACTGTCATGTGATCGGGTATCCGACTACCTTCATCGTATTGGATGAGGAGGACAAGGCTTCTGTGTTACGGACGGTCTTCGAAGATCTGGGGATCTCGGGACGGGACATGACGGTGAAGGAAGCGATCGATCACATCGGCTGGCGTAAGGGTGGTCGGGGGTACGTGAAGACCCTGATCGGGGCCACGCCGGAGGAACTGGACCGGCTCAGCCGGGAGGCTACCACCCTCAAGGATAAGGTGATGTATCGCTACTTCTATGAACAGCGGAAGTGCTACGGGTTGGACTTCGACGATCTGGTGTATTTCGCGCTGTACATCCTGGAGCAAGACCGGAACCTGCGGGAGAAGTGGCAACGGCGGCTGGAGTACATCATGGTGGACGAGTTCCAGGACATCGATAAGGATCAGTACGCCTTGGCGGACATCCTTTCGGGGTATCATAAGAACCTCTTCGTGGTGGGAGATCCGGATCAGACGATCTATACATGGCGTGGGGCGGACGTGAAATTCATTTTGGAATTCCCCCAGCGGCATGAGGGGACTCAGACCATTCATCTCGATACCAATTATCGGTCCCGACCCCAGATCCTGGCGGCCTCCAATGCTTTGATCACCCGGAATCGGGACCGGCTGGACAAGCAGTTGACGGCGGTCCGGCCGGCGGGGCGGAAGCCCCTGTACTTCCATGCCCGGACCGGGCAGTTGGAGGCGGACTGGATCACAGCCCAGATGCGGGCGCTCCATGATGGAGGCGCGTCTTATTCCGATATGGGCGTTTTGTATCGGGCCCATCATGTGTCCCGGGCGGTGGAAGAATCCCTGATCCGGAACAAGATCCCTTATATCCTGTACTCCGGCGTGGAATTCTATAAGCGCAAGGAGATCAAGGATGTGCTGTGCTATCTTCGGATGATCTACAGCGGCGACGATATCAGCTTCCTTCGTACGGTGAACGAGCCCCGGCGTGGGATCGGACGGACACGGATCGGGGCGCTCAAGGACCATGTGGGGCTCTATGGTGGAAGTCTGTACGATGCGTTGAAGGAGCTTTTGGATACGGAGCTGTTCCGCAGGAGCAAGGCCAGGGAGTATGTAAGACTGATCGAAAAATATCGGGCGACTTTTGAGGATATGGAGCTGACGGACCTGCTCTCCGGGGTCCTCAGTGAAAGTGGCTATGAGATGATGCTTCGGGCCTCCGGTGAGGAAGAGCGGCTTGACAATTTGGCAGAGCTGAAACAGGCGATCTTCGATTTCCAGCGGAAGGCCGGGGAGGCGGTCACCCTTGGGAACTATCTGGACCATGCGGCACTTTTCACCAACATGGATCAGCGGGAGCGACCGGAAGCTGTGAAGCTCATGACGATCCATGGGGCCAAGGGGCTGGAGTTCCCGGTGGTGTTCCTGTGCGGCTTGTCCGAGGGGATATTCCCCGGGAAAAGAGCGGACACCAGACAGAAGCTGGAGGAGGAACGAAGGCTGGCGTATGTGGCGTTCACACGGGCAAAAGACCGGCTGTTCCTGTCGGATGCGGCTGGTAGCAATCATGACGGATCTTTTCGGTATCCCAGCCGGTTCCTTTTCGATGCGGAGGAGTCGAACATCGACTATGTGGTGCCTCTGGATCCGGGATCGAAAGAGGAGAGCTTGGCTCAGATCCGGAAAACGGAAGACCCGGACCGTGCCATGCCCGGTAGCCGCGATCTGGTGGGGGCACGGGTACGACATCCGGTGTTCGGAGAGGGCTCGGTGATCGGCATCACCAGAGATGGGCAGGGGAAAGTGGTCCAGTTCGACCGGATGGTGACCCCAAGGACCTTGGGGGCGTCGGCGGTGCTGGAAATTTTATAATAGAACGATCGTTCTGGTATTGAAATATATCGGCCACCATGGTATGATGATACTATACAGATGTCAGGAGGTGGGGGCATGGAGCGGCAAAGGCAATATATCGCGATCGATCTGAAATCGTTCTATGCCTCGCAGGAGTGCATCGAACGGGGTGTGGATCCTCTGACCACCCATCTGGTGGTGGCGGACGAGAGCCGGACGGAGAAGACGATCTGTTTGGCAGTATCGCCGTCCCTGAAGGCCTGCGGAGTTTCCGGTCGGGCACGGCTTTTTGAGGCGATACAGCGTGTCCGGGAGGTCAACGCCGCCCGACGGGAGAAGGCACCGGGGAAGACCTTCCGGGGGAAGTCCTGTGATGCCACGGAGCTGGAGAAGGATCCGTCGTTGGAATTGGGGTTCATCATCGCCAAGCCCCGGATGGGGCATTATATCGAGTGCAGTGCCCGGATCTATGAGGTGTATCTGCGATATATCGCACCGGAGGATATCCATGTCTATTCCATCGATGAGGTGTTCATCGATGCCACGCCCTATCTCAATACCTATCATATGACAGCCCATCAACTGGCCCGGAAGCTGATCCGGGAGGTGCTGGCGGAGACCGGGATCACGGCCACCGCCGGGATCGGTACCAATCTTTACCTTTGTAAAGTCGCTATGGACATCGTGGCCAAGAAGATCCCGCCGGACGAGGATGGGGTACGGATCGCGGAGTTGGACGAGCTGAGTTATCGGCGGCTTCTGTGGGGGCACCGGCCGCTTACGGATTTTTGGCGTGTGGGGCCGGGGTATGCACGAAAGCTGGAACGAAATGGGATGTATACCATGGGGGATGTGGCCCGATGCTCACTGGGGAAGCCGGGGGAGTTCCATAATGAAGACCTGCTGTATCGGCTCTTCGGGATCAATGCGGAGCTCCTGATCGATCATGCCTGGGGCTATGAGCCCTGCACGATCGGGGATATCCGGGCTTACCGTCCGGCGACCAATTCCGTTTCTTCGGGGCAGGTGCTCCATGAGCCCTACGATCATGCCAAGACCCGGTTGGTGGTCCGGGAGATGGCGGATATGCTGTCCATGGATCTGCTGGATAAGGGGCTGGTGACTGATCAGGTGACGCTGACCATCGGATATGATAAGGAGAATCTGACCGATCCCGAGATCTGCGCATCCTATCGGGGGGCGGTGGTCATGGATCATTATGGGCGGCGGATACCGAAGCACGCCCACGGGACCATGGGGCTTGGATGTCAGACCGCCTCTACGAAGCTGATCGTAGAGGCGGTGATGGCGATCTATGACCGGGTCACGGATCCTTCTCTGCTATGCCGGAGGATCACACTTTGTGCCGAACATCTGATCCCGGAGCGTGACATCCCGGTGGCGGTGGTGGAGCAGATGGATCTGTTCGCGACACCGGCCACGGAGCCCTATGATATGGAACGGGAGAAGCGCCGACAGATGGCGGTGCTTTCGATCCGGAAGAAATATGGCAAGAACGCGATCCTGAAGGGGATGAATTTCCAGGAGGGGGCGACCGCCAAGGATCGGAACGAGCAGATCGGAGGTCACAAGGCATGAGTTGGCCCTATGAAGATATCCTGTACCGGTCACGTCCGGTATCGAAGAAGCATCCGCCTATGTCAGCCGCCGACCGGGCGGCGCAGTTCGCTCCCTTTGCGGCCCTGACGGGGCATCTAGAAGAAGAACCTAATTGTGTTCCATAATAAGAAACAGGATACTTACGTCCAGCGTATTGTACAAGTTCAGCATCGATAGCATGGCTATCTGAAACATCAATGTTATAAGGAAGTTTAAGCATTGATCCACCCCATGCAGGTCTTTCAGCGTTATACTCGTCTTCGGTGTCAAACATAGACCAGTCTTCATTCCATTGAATAATTACTGCTATACCTCCGACTTTAACGCCTGGTATATCATGAAAGCTAACTGACCCTGTAGATATTGTCTTACCAACAACTCTGTATCTAGCATAATCTAATGCTGGATGAGGGTCGCTGACGGTTACATTATTTGTGTTAGGGATACCTGTAGCGATTTCTTTGAATGTACCATCAAACTCTCTTCTATATACTGAAAGGGTTATATCTTCTACCAATGAACCATTCTCATCTTCACAGAAAGGTGTGATTAAAGCGGTTAATGTTTCCTCATTGATAGTAACATC
>JAFNXT010000040.1 GCA_017378975.1 Oscillospiraceae bacterium | reverse complement strand
TACATCGCTCTGATGGGCCTGACCAAGCAGATCCTGGAGCAGTGCATCGCTTTGCTGGGCTTCCAGGCGCCGGAAAAGATGTGAGCTTTGTCGGGGGGGATACGTAAAGTCCCGCGTCCGACTGTACGCGATCTCCTGGACACCCCGTAGGGGTGTCGTCCTTCGCACCGATCCTGCCCTGAACGACACTGGATGCTCGAAGATCCTTCGACTCACTGGCGCTCGCTCAGGATGACACGTTCTTTTGGACGTGTTACAGGCAGATCGATCTGTAACTGACAAGGAAAAACACTTGACAAACTCGTTTGGATAGTGTATGATGTGCCAGGTGTCAAGGGAAGAGCCTTGACATACAGGAGGCACGGTCCATGGACGCATTTGAAAAGACACTGCTGTTCGACCATTACGGCGAACTGCTGACCCAGCGGCAGAGACTGTGCTTCGAGATGTATTTTGAGCAAGATCTTTCCCTGGCGGAGATCGCGGAGGAGCTCTCCGTCAGCCGTCAGGGCGTATACGATAACCTGAACCGGGCGGAGGCCGCCATGCGGAACATGGAGGAGAAGCTGGGCTGTGTCCGGCGGACCCTCCGGAGCCGTCAGGCGGTGTCGGAGATCCTGAAGGCCGTGGAGAGCCTGAGGGCATCTCAAGACCCCCGGGTGCAGGAACTGGCGGAGACCATCGCCGTCGCCGCCAACGGACTTGAGGAGTAGAACATGGCATTTGAAGGATTGACTGAAAAGATCTCCGCTACCTTCAAAAAGCTCCGTGGCAAAGGACGACTGAAGGAGTCCGATGTCAAGGAGGCCATGCGTGAGATCCGCATGGCACTGCTGGAAGCGGATGTCAGCTATAAGGTGGTGAAGGACTTCGTCAAGTCCGTCACCGAGCGGTGCGTAGGCACCGACGTGCTGGAGTCCCTGACCCCCTCTCAGATGATCGTGAAGATCGTCGATGAGGAGCTGACCAAGCTCATGGGCTCGGATCTGAAGCACATCACGACCAACCCCAACGGACCCACGGTGGTGATGCTCTGCGGCCTGCAGGGCGCCGGTAAGACCACCAACGGCTCCAAGCTGGCAGGTCTCATGAAGCAGCAGGGAAAGAACCCGTTGCTCGTGGCCTGCGATATCTACCGTCCCGCCGCCATCACGCAGCTGAAGGTCTGCGGTGAGAAGCTGGGCATCCCGGTGTTCGACCGGGGCACGCAGGATCCGGTGCAGACCGCCAGGGAGGCGGTGCTCTACGCCCGTCAGCATGGACACGATATGGTGTTCCTGGATACTGCCGGCCGTCTGCACGTGGACGAGCAGCTCATGGATGAGCTGAAGAACATCAAAGCGACCGTCAAGCCCGATGAGATCATGCTGGTGGTGGACGCCATGACCGGTCAGGACGCAGTGAATGCGGCCCAGACCTTCAATGAGTGGCTGGACATCGATTCCGTCATGCTCAGTAAGCTCGATGGCGACGCCAGAGGCGGTGCGGCCCTTTCCGTCCGTGCCATCACCGGCAAGCCCATCAAGTTCGCCGGTATGGGCGAGAAGCTGGAGGATATCGAGCCCTTCCATCCCGACCGGATGGCCAGCCGGATCCTGGGCATGGGCGACGTGCTGAGCCTGATCGAGAAGGCCGAGAAGGCATTCGATGCCAAGAAGGCCGCTGAGCTGGAAGAGAAGATGAAGTCCAACCGCTTCACGCTCCAGGATTACTACGATCAGCTGGTCCAGCTCAAGTCCATGGGCTCCATGGAGCAGATCCTGGCGCAGATGCCCGGCGGTGCCAACCTCAAGGGCGTGAAGGTGGACGAGAAGGCCATGGCCCATACGGAGGCCATCATCCTGTCCATGACTCCCAAGGAGCGGGAGAATCCCGGCATCATCGGTGCCAGCCGCAAGAAGCGGATCGCCAACGGCGCCGGTGTGAAGGTGGAGGATGTGAACAAGCTCCTGAAGTCCTTCGAGCAGATGCGGGCTATGATCCGTCAGTTCTCTGGTCCCGGTATGGGCAAGAAGCTCAAGCGCATGAAGGGCCTGGGCGGCATGGGCGGTTTCCCCGGGATGTAAAACGAATGTCATCGCGAAACGGCGCTTGCGCCGGTGCGGCGATCCCCGAGGTTTTGGGGAGATCGCCACGGTGCTTCGCACCTCGCGAAGACAGTAAGACAGTTCGCTGAAAGCAGATATGGCTTTGCGATATAGAAATGATGTTTTTTGGAGGTGAAACTCATGGTCAAGATCAGACTGAGAAGAATGGGTGCTAAGAAGGCTCCTTTCTACCGTATCGTTGTTGCTGATTCCCGTTCCCCCCGTGACGGCCGCTGCATCGAGGAGATCGGCACTTACGATCCCCTGAAGACCCCCGCCGCCATCACCGTCGACGCGGAGAAGGCTCAGACCTGGATCAAGAACGGCGCTCAGCCCACTGATACCGTTCGTGGTCTGCTGAAGAAGGCTGGCGTCCTGTAAGGAACCCAAAGGAGTTATCGCAATGAAAGAACTTTTGCTGTATATGGCAAAGAACCTGGTCGATAACCCCGACGCTGTCACCGTCACCGAGATCGAGGACGAGGACGGCAAGGTCCTGGAGCTCCGTGTCGCTGAGGGCGACATGGGCAAGGTCATCGGCCGTCAGGGTCGCATCGCGAAGGAGATCCGGACCATCGTGAAAACCGTTGCCCAGCGCACCGGCGAGAAGGTCACGGTCGAGATCGTGGATTAACGGCTTATGCGTGGCGCTCCGGCGTCACGCATTTTTCGTCATATGGAGGTCGTGATGGAAGCGATTTGGAAAGAGCTGTACGAAGCCGCCAAGGCGGTGCAAAATGAACGGCAGGTGTCCGACTATGTCCTTGCCGGCGGTGTGGCCGCGGCGATCCTTTCGGACAGCGGCAGGATCTACACCGGTGTTTGTGTGGATACTTGCTCTACTTTGGGCATCTGCGCAGAGCGGAATGCCATCTTCAATATGCTGACCAATGGGGAACAGCGGATCGTCAAAGTTCTGGCGGTGATGGACGACGGCTCCTGCGGCGCGCCCTGCGGTGCCTGCCGGGAGCTGATGGTGCAGCTCATGCCGGGGCAGTATCATGACATCCAGATCATGATGGACTATCAAACAGGAAAGACCACCACCCTTGGGGAACTGACTCCCCAGTGGTGGATCAAATAAAGGAGAAGGCTATGAAACTCCAATTTATCGAAGCGGGTGAGATCGTCACCACCCACGGTGTCCGGGGCGAGGTGAAAGTCCTGCCCTGGCTGGATTCTGCCGAGGATCTTTGCGATTTCGACCGTTGCCGCATCGGCGGTAAGGAATATACCATCGAAAAATGCCGGGTGCAGAAGAGCTGTGATCTGGTCAAGCTCTCCGGCATCGACACCATGGAGGCCGCGCAGGCCCTGCGGGGCAAGATCATCGAGCTGTACCGGGAGGACATCGACCCGGAGGTGATCTTCGCCGCCGAGCTGATCGGGATGGAGGTCTATGCGGACGGTGTCTGTATCGGCAAGATCTCGGAGGTGCTGGACTATCCCGGCAACAGCGTGTATGTGGTGCAGGGGGAGCATGAGTATATGATCCCCGCGGTGAAGCAGTTCGTCCTGTCCACGGATGTGGACGCGGACCGCATGGAAGTGACGCTGATCGAGGGGATGCGGACCGATGAGAATTGATATCCTGACCCTGTTCCCGGAGACGCTGGGGGATGTGCTGTCCG
>JAFNXT010000003.1 GCA_017378975.1 Oscillospiraceae bacterium | reverse complement strand
GGCTATTACGCAGAAAAAGTCCCAGTAAAGCGGCCCGCAGGGCCGTTTCTATGCTGAAAATGGCCCGATAGGGACATTTTCGCATGCCCGCCGGCGAGGCTCCGTCCACGAGATGGCCCGCGACGAGGCACGCCACGGCAAGGCACTGAAGGGCCTGCTGGAGCGGTACTTTAAGTGATCTCAATACCTGAACAGGTGGGGCTTGTCCCCACCTGTTTTCTGTGCTATACTGATAGTACTAATTCATGGGAGGGCAATACCGTATCATAATATATCTCTGTGTCGAGGGAGGAGAAAAGGGTGTCATTAAAAGAGGTATGTTCAGAGATCGGGAGGACCTGCAAGGCAGATATTCTTGGCATGGAAAGCATAGAGAAGATCGACAATGCCCGCGTTATGGTTTCCGTGACGGTTGGGATATTGATCGCTGTGATCTTGTGTGTGATGACCCGTAGAAAGATCGTAACACGGAAAAAGCAAAAAGAACTCGCCATCCAGACCGGAAAGGTCATCAAGGCAAAATGTGTACAAGTATACAGGGACTATGACACTGACGAGGATACAGGCGTTCGGGAAGTTACTTATCATGGTGTATACGAGTACACTGTGGATGGAAAGACGGAGCGCTACCGTGTCTTCAGCAAGGGGGATCTGCCCCATATTTACTTGCCCCTTTATTATGCGGCTTCGCCGCGGAAGGTGTTTTCCGATTATGATAATATTAGGCTGGGGTACGGTTTTGCTATTCTGCTGGGGATCGTTTCCGGTGTGCTGACAATGCTTCTGACGGGTCATATTTTCTATTAATAACGTCACGGCAAGGCTCTGAAGGGCCTGCGGGAGCGGTACTTCAAGTAACCGTTTTTTGATAGGCGGAATCTGTTCACTGACCATCCTGACGGCGGAGCAGATCGCTCTGGTCTACGCCGGTCTGAGCCAAAAGCAGGTGCGTTTTTTCGGATAGGTCGGGCTTATCTCTACTTGTTTTTCGAATCAGGCTATCGGTATATCTACAAGTAAAACGAGCCCCAGACCGGCGACCCAGTCTGGGGCTCTCGTCATATGGGGTGATCAGTTTTCCAGATAATCTTTCAGTCCGGAGAGTTCAGTGTAGCTATCCACATAAGCGTCGATGCCGTTTTTTGAGGCGGGCACGCATCCGCTGGAGGGGAAGTTCCGGATATTCAGGAGATCCTGACCAAGGTCGGAATTCATGTAGTCCAAGAGTGCACAAGAGATCTTATCGGTGTTTTTGTCGCTGTCAAGACAGCTCCAGAGACGTCCAAAGCTGTAGGTGGCGGAGTCGGTATCGGGGAAGGATACGGTATACATGCCTGCCAGCCCCTTTTGGATCTCAAGATAGTCAGCGGTGGTCCCCAGATAGATCTGACATTCGCCGGCGAGGAACTTATCAAGAGCATCGTTGCTGATGTGGTCCATGAGGTCTTTTTGGTAGATGGACTGATACAGACTGGCGGACGAGGCGTTGGTCAGCAGTCCGCCGTCTTTGCAGGCGGCTTTCAGCGCCTCCAGGGTGTTGGTCTGCGGAGCGATGGTGACGGACTTATGGATGTAGATCGTGGGGATCAGCAGACCGGTCGGGTACTGGTTTTCGTTCACGATCAGCGCATCCAGATACAGTTCCTTCGGGGACAGTAGCGAACTGTCCAACGTCATCGCATCGTCCAGCATGGAGGTGGGCAATAGCGTGGATTCATAGATATGGGGCATGGTCCCATTCTTCCGGGCTTCTTCCAAACGCTGGTTATATTCGCTGGAGAGGATGGGAGACACCGTGACGGAAACGTTGGGGTGCTTCTGGGTGAACTGTGTGATCAGGTCGTCCCATGCCTTTTGGGTGGCAAGATCCTTCTCGGTGTCGCCGCTGGACATATACCACAATCGGATACTGCCATCGGGGACTTTCGAGGCTTCCTGCTTGATGGACCAGACGGCTATCACGGCGACGATCAGGGTAACGACCAATACGGAGGCGATGAGGATGCTTGCCCATTTGGGTCTCGGCGGACGCGGCGGTGTCACCACGATCTCTTCCTGCAGGACCTCACAGAGCTTTTCTGCGCTTGCGAAGCGGGACTGAGGATCCAGCGACATGGCGCGGAGGATCGCGTTGTTCAAATAGGTGGGGATCTGGGCGTCCAGCATTTGGGGAGTGGGCATGGAATCCTTCACCTTCCGGTCCGTGGATTCCATGGGTTTTATACCGGTCAGAGCGTAGTACATGGTGGCACCCAGCGCATAGATATCGGTCCGGGCATCCTGCTGGTTGACATTCTCGTATTGTTCCGGGGGAGCGAAGCCGGGTTTGACGATCACGGTCATGTGGGAGTCATCTGAGGACTTGGCAGACAACCGGGCTGCACCGAAGTCGAACAGCTTCACCGTGTTGTCTTTGCAGAGCATGATGTTGTCGGGGCTCACATCCCGATGGAGGACCCCTTCCTTGTGGATCGCAGTTAGAGCATGGCATATCCTGGTGGCGATCTCCACACACTCGAGCTGGGGGATGGGCCCCTCCTGGATCCGCTGGCTCAAGGTGATGCCGTCCAGATACTCCATCACGATATAGGCGGTATCATTGGCTTCGAAGTGACTGAACACATTGATGATGTTGCGGTGGCTCCGGAATTTGTTCATGTTCTGGGCTTCGTTCAGGAAACGTTGTTTTCCGATCAGATACTCCTCTTCCCGTTTTTTTGCCACCAGCAGCACATTGGAGTTATCCTTTGCACGGGCCACCAGACCGCTGGGGAAATATTCTTTCACAGCCTTGACGACGCGCATCTCGGTATCGAATACTTTATAGGTGATGCCGAAGCCACCAACACCGAGACATTGACCGATGACATAGCGGTCTTGTAATACGGTGCCGGTCGCCAGACAATAGGCTTCCCCGGATTCTCCTTCGACATAGCCACATTCGGGGCACATCCCGAAGCTCTCATCATACTCGTGGAAGCAGTTTCTGCATTGCATAGTAAGTTCGCTCCTCTGATAGATACTCTATGAGTGATTATACATCCTTTTTCTACCGCTAGCAACAGGAAATGATGATATCTCCGTTTTTTATATAAAAGCTCATCTCCATCGGGGAGATGAGCTTTTTTGGTATTGGTGAGGATCAGGTCGCCAGACCGGTGATACGTTCCTCAGCGGCATCGTACTGATCGGCGCAACGGGACAGGGCCTTCGACAGCCGGTCCAGCTTCTCGCTCTCCCGGTCCAGCTGCAGCAGTACGGTCTGAACGGGGATGCCCATGATCATGCCGTCGCTGATGATATTGCTGGCCATCTTCTTACGGATGTTCCGGATGCGGGTCTGTAGCTGCTCCACCTGCCAGGCGGCATCGGACAGCGTCGTGCACATACCACGCATGGCGCCGGTATCTACGGTCATGCTGGCGGGACCGGGATTGGGGCCGCAGATGATCTGCTGGGCCTGCTCAGCCAGGAGGTCCTTAGCGTTTTTCAGCAGTTCGGTGAACTTCTGGGAATTACTGATAGGATCTCCCAATGCGGAGCCCATCCCCATTCCGATGATGCTGTAGACCAGGAATTGGATCTCAGGAGGAACTATGTCCAGCTTGGTGTTGAGATCGTTTGCCCAGAGAAAGAGCAGTTTGATGATGAAGTGTTGCTCTCTGCTGGTGATGTATTCACCGTTGACCATCACATTGTCAGGGTCCTTATACAGGTTATAGATATAATGGCCCGGCTTTCCGATCCCGTTGTAGGTGTTGTCCAGATAGACGGTCTCACTGGCGATCGAAGGGAGCGCACCATTGACGAAATCGTTATAGGCGCAGACGCTGCGGATCTTGTGGCGGTTGGCAAGGATCTCGGCGGAGTATTTCTCCTGGAATTCTCCACTGAAGCCCTGTCCGTCGAAGGAGACGCATCGGTCGATCTCATTGCCCATCCGAATGGTGACATACTGGGCCATGTTACCGCCTTTGGAGTGGCCGGTGACGGTGATGTCATCGTATTGTACAGCGCATTTCTCGGCGAAGGCCAGCGCCTGCTTCTGCATATCCGTGTCTGCCAGATAGCCGCCCTGAGCGTTGTCGTCCCAGGCCACATACAGCGGACCGGTGCCACGGTAGGTGATCACAGCGTCGTTTTGGCTATCCACGAAGCAGGCGGCACGGATCTCACCATTGACGGAATCGGAGATCTTCAGGTTCGCCAGAGTTTCGTCCGTAGCGATTTGCTCCAGCATCTCCAGAGCTTCTTTCTTGTCCATACCGCCGCCGATCTCCATGCCCTTCAGACCGGTATCACGCAGACTGTTGGCAAGGTCTCCGAGGTCGGCACCTGCAGGGAGATCCACATCCAGATATATGAAGGAGTTGAGCAGTACCATCTGCTTCTCGGTAAGTTCTGCCATGTCTGAGCCTCCTTCAAATCATCCGGTCGCCCATCATCAGGACGATCTTGCCGTCAGGTTTGACCATGCTGGGTATCTGCTCCAGATAGTCCTGTTGGGTGATCGTCTCCAACTGCCCCTGGGACAGGCCCAGCACCTTCACCATGCCGGGAAGATCCTGGCGGTCCAGTTCTTCGAAGATCTGGTCACAAATCTGCTGGAATCGGCTCTCTTCTCCGGGGGCGACCTCGAAGAAGATATATTTGGCGGCGCTGATGTTTTGTCCCATTTCGATGGCATCGTCCAGGGTGTGTTCACCGGTGAGAGCGGGGTCGAAATAGGACAGCAGATAACTGCCGAGGTAAGCCTTGGACAGACCGGCTGCCTGTGTGGCAATCTCCTGGACCCGATCCTGATAGTCCTGCCGGATCAGATGACCGAAATAGTCGTCCACGATCACGGTCTGACCATCCAGCTCAACTCTGGAGACCCGTACGAAGTCACGTTCCGGATCGGTACCCTTGACGTAGCAGCGGAATTCCTCCGGAGTCAAGATGCCCGCTACGGCGTAGGAGATCGGAAGGAACTCTTCGTCATACTTTTCTTCCATATGGGCAAGGAAGATCTCGCGCTGGTCGGTGATCGGTCCTTCGAATTTTTTGAACAGCTCATCCATGTTGATACAGCCTCCCAACATCACGATCATACAGATGATGATCGATGACACGATGATTTTTTTGATCATGACTTCTTTGCGACCAACTGTTTCGCAGCGTCTTCTGCGGCTTTGATGGTTTTGGCCGTGCCCTCCAATCCGTTGGAGATCCTGGCGATGGTGTCCGCCGTGCCCCGCATATCCTTGAGGACTTCTTCGGTTTTTCTTAGGAAGATCTGGGCACTGTCCCCTTTCCAGGTCATACCCAGGTCTTCCAGCTTCGGCTTCAGGATCCGGTCGGTCAACCGGTACAGGTCTTCAGAGACCTGATCCAGCTCCCTGGCCTGATCCAGAGCATCTTTGTAACTGAATTTGATCAATTGGTCAACCTCCTGTCTTGGCGACCCCATGGCCGGGGTCCCGACCATGGGGCATTTTGGGCTCAACTGTAGATGATGTGAACGAACTGGAAAGTGAGGCTGGCGCCAGGATCGGGTCGATACCCGAAACGGGATCTACAGCATTGGCGCAGGACCAGTCGATCAATCCTCCAAAACGTAGGTGATATCAAAGCTGTAAGTCGCGCCAGAGGAATCATAGACTGTTGCATGCGCCGTGACGGTCAGGGAATCATTGAGCAATGCACCGATCGTGTTATTATACAGCTTGTACAATCCGCCATACCAGCCCTTCAGGAATATCGTAAACAGCTCTGCTTCTTCCGGGGTGGTTTCGTAGACACCACTGACGAAAGTAAACGTAGCGCTGTCAGATACAGAAAGCCCCAATTTATTGGACTTCGCCTTGCCCGACATAAAAATTTTTGTGAGCTGGTAATTGGACGAGATATCCGCACTAAAGTAGAAATCCGAGAGGGTGCTTTGGGTAGGGTGCTTGATATTGGAAATCTTCAGGGTGGATCCCGCCGGCTTGACCGTGACCTCACAGGTATCCTTCACCGTCGTCCCGTTCACTGTATACGTTGCGGTAACAGTCGCTGTACCGGAAGACTTTGCTGTGATCGTACAGGACGTTCCCTTGCTACTGATGGTCGCAACAGAACGGTCACTGATAGACCAGTTCACATCACCCTTATCAGGTTTTACCGTGGCGGTCAGCTTGACCGTACCGCGGTCCTGTTCGCGCTCAGCATAGGTCAATCTCTCGGAGTGGGAACTCAAAGAAATGCTGGGCTTGGACACTGTGACCTTGCAGGTAGCCTTGGCGGTGTTGCCGCCGCTGGTGATCGTGGCAGTGATGGTGGCGGAGCCAGCTCCTACTGCGGTGACCTTGCCGTTGCTGTCGACTTTGGCTACGGAATTGTCACTACTACTCCAGCTGACTTTGGTGCCGTTGGGACTGACAGTAGCTTTTAGGGTCTGGGTGTTGCCCACGGTCATAGACACCGAAGTGTTGTTCAGAGAAACGGAGAGCTTTACCGCGGGTTTGGGCGTAGTAGGCGTCGTGTTAGGTTTCGTAGTGGGTTTCGTAGTAGGATTCGTGGTAGATGTGGATCCCTTTTTGGTCACAGTCACCTTGCAGCTGTCGCTATAGGTCTTGCCCTCGTAGGTGACCTTTACCCGGATCGTAGTGGTACCGGCGGAAACGGCCGTGACCTTACCGTCGCTGACCTTCGCTATGCCGGAGTCATCACTGCTCCACTTTACAGAGGTGCCGCTGGGGACCACGGTGGCAGACAATCTGGAGGTGTCGCCCACGGTCAAAGACAGACTGGACTTGGTCAGAGCCACGGAAGGCTGGGTCACGGTCACTTTACAACTTGCGGTATTCTCTCCGAAGGAGGCGGTGATGGTGGCGGAACCGCCGCCGACTGCGGTGATCTTGCCGTCGGAGCTGACTGTGACGACCTTTTCGTTGCTGCTCTTCCAGGTCACCGTCTGGTCTGCGGGAGAGGTGGTGGCTGTGAGCGTACGGGTCTGCCCCACATAGAAGGAGCCGATACTGCTTTCGCTCAAGGTGATGCCGCCCTTATCCACGATCACGGCAGAGGTAGCGGTGTAGGTCTTTTGGCCGTTGATCCAGGTGACGGTGACGGTGGTGGTACCGCTGGCAACGCCTGTGACTTTGCCTTCGGCATCCACAGTGGCGATGGCGGAGTCGGCGCTGGTCCATTCCAAAGTGGCTCCGGTGGGGATGCCGGACACAGCAAGGGAGGTGTTGCCGGAAACGAACAGCTTCAGCTCGCCGGGGGCGATGGCGATCGTATAATCCGACACGGTGATGGTGCAGGTGGCTTCCTTGGCGGAGCCGCTGCGGACCGTGACGGTGGCGGTGCCCGCACCTGCTGCGGTGATGGTCCCGTCGGCGGAGATGCTCAGTATGGTCGGGTCGCTGGTCTCATAGGTATATTTTCCGTTTCCGCCGTGAGCTACCATGGGGATGGTGTCACCCAGATAGAGCTCGAAGCTCTCCTGGCTCAATACGACGGTATGGATATCTGCGGTGGGGGCATCGGGGTCCGGTCCCTTGCTGACCTGGAGCGTCACCGTGTCACCTTTTTTGATCTCGGTCTCAGCATCCAGACTCTGGCTGGCGACCATGCCTTCGGGGACGCTACTGCTGTAGACCTCTTCCGGCAGGACGATCAGGCCCAGGGATTCCAGCAGGGCCTTGGCTTCTTCATATGCGGTATACTGCACGAAGGGCATCTGACCCTCTGTCGTATCGCCACCGGTGTCTGTGCTGATGTAGATACCGATCACGGTGTTCTTCTCCACCACCTGACCGGGGGCGACGCTCTGGTAAAGGACAACATTGGCTGGGAGAGAATCGGAATATTGTGTTCCGACGATCTGGCATTCCAGTCCCAATTCCGCCAGGGTGGCTCGTGCCACGTCCACCGAATAGTTGACTACGCTGGGGACACGGGCTTCGGTCTGGCTCAGAGAGATGTGGCCTCCGGGATCCCGGGAGGGACCGATCACACCGGTGGACAGCAGGACCAGCAGGGCGATCGCCGCGATGCCGGCAGCCGGCAACAGCATCTTCAGCCACAGCGGCCATTTGCCGCCCTTGGACTTTTTGGGCTTGGCTCCTTCCTCCAGCTCTTTCCGGAACAGGGAGGCAGTGGCGGTACGGTCTTCTGCCCGGATGTTCAGGGCGTTCATGATCGCATTGCCCGCGCCCTTGTCGATGCTGCTGAGCTTGGTCGGATCCTGGAGCGGATCTTTTCCGCTCTTTTCGAAGATGGCACGCCGCTCCATGGAATCCGGAGGCACAGTGCCGGTGATCGCACGGTACAGTACTGCTGCAAGGGCATACACGTCGGTGTAGGGGCCCTGGGCACTCTGGCTCCGGTACTGCTCCTCAGGGGAATAGCCGGGCTTGATGATCACAGACAAGCTGCGGCTGTGGGAGGTGGTGGCATAGCGAGCCGCACCGAAATCGATCAGCTTTGCCTGACCGTCCTTGGTCAGGAAGATGTTATCCGGAGCGATGTCCCGGTGGATGATGCTCTGCTGGTGGATGTTCTCCAGAGAATCCAGCACCGGCAGCAGCAACTCTATGGCTTCCTTCGGGTCCAGCTTCCCTTCCCGGTCCAGACGGGCGGTCAGGGTCTCGCCTTCCAGATATTCCATGACGATGTATGCCGTGTTGTTCTCCTGGAAGCTGTCGAGGATGCGGACAACACCTTCTGCGTTCTGGAGCTGGTGTAATCTCTGGGCTTCTTTGACGAATTGTTCGATACCGGTACCGAACTGCTCACGCTTGTTACCGCCGAAGACGGTCACCTGAGTCTGGCCGCCCATCCGTGTGGCCAGTTCGCTGGGCAGGTATTCCTTGATAGCGACCTTCTGCTGTAAGGTCAGGTCCCATCCGATATAGGTCACACCGAAGCCGCCGTAACCCAGCACCCGTCCCACCAGGAAGCGTCCATGGAGCTTCAGACCCGGTGTCATGTGGAGGGGGCTTTCTACCTCGGTGTCCTGGATATATCCACAATTGGGGCATCGGCTGTCTTGGAACTCATGTTCCTCCATACAGCCAAGGCATCTTTTCAACATGATATGTGATCCTCCTTATTTCTGGCGTTGGTAGTCTTCCCAGGCGAACCGGGCGCCGCACAGAGGGAGGAACAGGAAAAGCTCCGGTCCGATCTGCAGCTTGTCATAAGCACGCAACTCTGTTTGGGAGAGGAAGGGTTCGTCATTGAGCCAGACTGCTCTTTCGTTGGAGCAGGTTTGGATGTAAGTCTTTCTTGTATCGGGGGTATAGGTCAGTATGGCGAAGGGATCTGCGGAAAAAGAGCCATCTTCCGATAAGGAGATCTCATGCTCCGCACTGGGACCGATGCGGGTCTGGCCTTCGCTGAGGAGGAAGGTCTGGCCGTGATACATTCCGGTCAGTCCGATCAACCAGCCCACCGGCAACGAAGAGATCTCCGGTACAGGCTCCGGTACAGGCTCCGGCACAGGCTCCGGGACTGGATCGTCATCGAAGATCCAGTCGTTCCTGACAGGCCGGGCAGGCCCGGGAGGGACCGGCTCCGGATCCGGGACTGGGACGGGGGCAGGGGGCTGCCATGGTGACAGATCCGTCTGCACACGGAATGCCATCGGTGCACCACAGTCTTTGATCGGACAATGGGTGAATTTGTCTCTGTCGAAGAAGTGTCCATTCTCACATTTTACTTTATCCATCGTCGTACCCTTTCGTCACGGTCCGTCATATCGTATCAGAGCCACACACCGATCGCGGATAGGTTGTCCATCTGGAGACCCTCTCCGCGGCTGAGTATGATCTGTTCCATTCGTGTCAGCCAATCTTCTGCTGACGCAGCGCTCCGCAGACAGTGCGCCATCTCTTTTTCCGTGATCCATTCCCAGAATCCATCGGTACACAGCAGGAAGACCTGCTTCTTTTTTCGCTTCTTCGGCGGTGACAGCTCGAATCTGGGTGGTTCCCCCGCCAGCCCCAGGACCCTTAGCAACATATTGCGGTCCGGATGGAAGCGGATGGCCTGTGGGCGGATCTGTTTGGTCATCACCAGCATCTGTGGGACGCTGTGATCCCGGGTCAATTGTCGGACACGACCCCAGCGGAAGGAATACAGCCGGCTGTCTCCGATGTGGCCCCAGATGAGATGGGTCTGGTCCACAGCCAGCGCAACGGCTGTGGTCTTCATCTGCGCCGGGACGTGGAGCCGGTCCTGCTCCGCCAGGAGCTGGTCCTGAGCATGGAGGAACGCGGCTTCCATGGTCTGTGTCAGGGGAGCGGAAGATCCCTGGAACACGCTCCGGAAAGCTTCTACAGCCGTTTGTGAGGCTGTATCTCCCATGCCGTGTCCGCCCAAACCGTCCGCAACGACAAAGCAGCGGACATCCTGCGTTTCCGCGATGCCCGTGCTATCCTCATTTACTTCCCGTGAGCCGGGATGTGATATCGCTGCCCAGTCCATAGATGCCTCCTGTATATCTCTCCTGCGATGGGGCCAGCCCACCGCAGGGAGCGATGCGTCTTACTGTTCGTAGAGCGCTGCCAGCTTCGTCAGGAACGCGTCCCGTTCTTCGTCCTCATAGCCACGGAAGATGATCTGGTCGATATCCTCGTGGTAGAACAGATACTGGAACTGTTCTCCGATATGGCCTTCGGGGTAAAGGACGCCCATGTAGTCGTACTCATCGCCCTGGTTCGCAGCGTCGCTCTGCAGGATACCGCAGATCATCAGTTTTTTCTGGCCCTCTTTCAGCAGGACCACGGAACCGACAGGGAGAAGGTCTTTGATCGTCATTGTCATCTACCTCTGTTAGAATATTTTTTTGAACCATTTGCCTACGGCTTTGCCTGCGTTCTTCACGCCCTTGCCCACGGACTTGGCGACGTTCTGGGCGGTATCCGCCACAGCCTCCACTCCATCCAGCACGCAGTCGGAGACCTTCTCCGTCATGTCATACTTGTTCCACACAGCGATCGCAGCACCGGAGGCGACGAACACCAGGGCGGGTGCAGCTACCGCACCGGTGAGGGCGGTGATCGCCGCACCGACAGCGATGCTGGCACCGTAGCCGACCGCCACATCCACGGCGGTCTCGGTCACAGTCTCCGCGACCATCCGTTCCGTGGATATGGTGCCGCCGGACTGGTCCCGCTCATCCTTGTTGTCGAAGAAATTCAGCACGCCGGTGATGGCGACGGTGCCGTAGGATACGACGGCCTTGCCTACACCGTTCTTGCCGGTGAAGTCCTTGCCGATCTCTTTCCACATCTTGTTGTAGGGGGAGGTGGAGTTGGTCAGGTTGTTGTGGAACCGCTTGGCGAAGGTGCTGGCGGTGGAGGCACGGCCGGGCTTCAGTCCCATGACCTCTCTGGACCACCAGGAGACGGCTTTTCCGAAGCCTACCGCCCGACCGATCTTGGCGTATCGACCAAAGGTAGAGAACGCGGTATAGGCGTAGGGGAACACATCGTTGAATGTGCCCAGATAGTCCCGCCAGCTCTTGCCACCGGAGATGGCTCCGCTCATGGATGTGCCCAGCTCCGAGGCGCCGGGGATCTTTCCTGATAGAGGGCCACTGGCCTTGCCGACCGGCCCCTGACTGTCGGGAGCGGCGGCCTCTTCACAGCGGATATACATCGCGGCGGCGGTATCCAGAGCGTTGGCCAGCTGGATCGCACTGGTCCGTCCGTTTGCGACTTGCTGGCGGTGGCTGTTGATACTGCTGCGGACCTGGGGCTTGATGCCGGAGCTCCAGCGGAGCTTCTGGTGGACATCTGCCACACGAGATGAGATATCCTCCAATTGCCGTGCGATCTGGCGCAGCCGTTGCTCTTGGGTCTGCATGCAGAGGGTGTCTACCTTCAGCATCCTCTTTCCTCCGTTCTTTTCTCTGTGACCGGGGCACTGTGGCCCCGGTATCGTGATCCGTTATCAGCCCAGCGTACTGTTGGGCAGCTCGTTGGCGGCGGCGGTGGAGACCCGCTCGGCCTCCGTGAACTTATCGCAGATGGCGTTCAGGTCTTTGACGTGCTCCGTGATCATGGAGTAGATGGTCTCCATACCGCCCTTCAGGGCATTGAACTTGGTGGCGTAAGCGGTGGCGGCCTCGCCGGTCCAGGTGTTGTTCAGGGCGTTGACCTTCTGCAGCATGCTGTCGTGGAGGGCCTTGACCTGAGTGGCTTTAGCGGAGAAAGTGCTGGCAGTAGACCGCAGCTGCTCGGGGGTGACGTTCAGTGTAGCTTCCATGATATCCTCTCCTTTTCGTCATCAGC
>JAFNXT010000039.1 GCA_017378975.1 Oscillospiraceae bacterium | reverse complement strand
GCTCCGGCTCCTCACGGAGCAGGTCGTCCAGCTTCACGCCGAACAGGTCCGCCAACTGCTTCAGGACGGCCACGTCGGGGATCGACTCGGCACGCTCCCACTTGGACACGGATTTATCCGAATAATTCAGCTTCTCCCCCAGCTCGCTCTGGGTCATCCCGGCGGCTTGCCGGAGCTGTGTGATGTTTTTCGCGATGACAGACTTGATATCTTCCATGGTATCCCCTTTAGTATGATGTTTCCGTTCCTGTGGATGATACCACATCCAAAGCGAAAATGCAAGGTCACATCAGAGGTGCCGCCAGCTTCATGACATAGCCGGTGAGCTTGACGTACCATTTCTCCCGGCGGACCGTCTCATGGGTCACCCGGCGGCTCTTGTCCACACAGCTTTGGAAATCCTCTTCGATGTGACGGATACAGGGCACATCCAGCAGATAGGCGGCACACTCGAAATGATGGTACAAACTCCGGTAATCCAGATTGATGGTGCCCACCACCGCCTCCCGGTCATCGCAGACGAAGACCTTGGCATGGACGAAGCCGGGAGCGTACTCATAGATCCTCACCCCGGCATCCAGCAACCGGCTGTAGTGGGATTTGGCCATGGCGTAGGGGATCTTCTTGTCCGGGATCCCCGGCAGGAGCAACACCACCTCCACGCCTCGCATAGCGGCATAGGTCAGGGCCCGCTCCATCTCCCCGTCCAGGATCAGATAGGGCGTCATGATGTGGACATACCGTTTGGCCCGGTCCAGCAGGTCGATATACACCTGCCGTCCCACCTTCTCGCCATCCAGCGGCTCATCGGCATAGGGCATCACGAAGCCTGTTCCTTGCCGGCGGCACTCCGGCATCTCCGGTGGCGGCTCCGGCTTCCATCCATCCAGATCCCAAAGCTGACGGAACATGAGCGCGAAGCTCCACGCCGCCTCGCCCCGGATCATCACCGCCGTGTCCTTCCAATGGCCGAAGCGTTCGATGTGGTTGATGTACTCGTCCGCCAGATTCACGCCGCCGGTGAAGGCCACCTTCCCATCGATCACCAGGATCTTACGGTGATCCCGATAGTTGTAATGGGTAGACACCATGGGCGTCACCGGCGAGAACACCTTGCAGGCGATCCCCAACTCCCGAAGCTGTTTGGGGTAGCTTCTGGGCAGGAGGGAGAACTCACAGGTGCCGTCGTACATGACCCGGACATCCACGCCCTCTTTGGCCTTCCGTGCCAGCACCTCCAGGATCTTGCCCCACATGAGGCCCTCGTCCACGATGAAATATTCCAGATAGATGTACTTCTTCGCCTGCTCCAGCTCCCGCAAAAGGCACCGGAACTTGTCCTCCCCCAGAGGGAAATAGGTCACATCACAGCCGGAGAACACCGGATAACAGCCATTCCGGGACACATACCGCGCCATGGCGGCGGCACCGGGCTCCGCGGCAGTCATCGCCTCCATCGTCTGGGGGTCTTGCCGGATGACCCTCCGGGAGGCGATCCGCAAGCGTGCCAGCCGCTTCTTCATAGCCTTCTGACCCAACTCACTTTGGGTGAACAGGAACAGGAAGGACCCGAACAGAGGCAGAACGAAGATCACTACCAGCCATGTGATCTTGGCGGTGGGGTCCAGACGGCTGTTGAGAAGATACAGCACCATCCCCGTCACCAACAGCAAATGACCGCTGAACACCTGAGGGACATACTCGGAGAACCACACCAAAAACGCCACCAGCAGTAAATACTGCCCCACCAGCAACAGCAGGACCAATCCCAACCGCCCAAACACGAAATGCAGGAGCCCCTTGCGCCCCTTATCCAACAGCCTCAACCCAGTCTTCTCTTCCATGGGCCCCACCTCCTTTCGCCCGATCATATCACGATCCGTCGGGGTTTTCAATGATATATCGCTGACGGCACATGAACTAGCGACTAAAAGTAACACAAATCGAAGTGGATCGACAAGAACCCCACAAGGTCAGAATCGCTTATACAGCAAGATGATCTCAGAGGTGAAATACTGCTCTTGAAAAGCTGTCAGTTCAGCGATCTCTTTTTTTGTAAATACGCCCCCTTCTGGGGCTACTACCCAGTTATGTCCGATGTCATCTTCTCGTTTGATGACTGCGATGATCCTTCCGGTAAATTCGGGGACAGGCTCACTTACACCCAGAATGTACGCACCCTCTTCCGCACCGTCTGCTGCGGTCAT
>JAFNXT010000038.1 GCA_017378975.1 Oscillospiraceae bacterium | reverse complement strand
GGGAAGGACGGCAGATGATATTCATTGAAGACGAACTCCACGTTGCAACGCTCCGCGATCCGGGCAGTGTTCCCGAAGGCCTCATCGCAGTTCGGGAACAGCTGACGAAGCTCGTCCTCACTTTTCAAGTAAAATTCTTCGGTGGAGAACCGCATCCGGTCCTCCTGATCCACGGTCTTGCCGGTCTGGATGCACAGGAGCACATCCTGCATGGCCGCATCCTCTTTCCGCAGATAGTGGGCATCGTTGGTGGCGATCAGAGGCAGTCCCGTCTCCCGGGCAAGGCGCATAACACCCTGATTCACAGAGCGCTGCTCCGGAATGCCGTGATCCTGAAGCTCCAGATAGAAGTTATCCGGCCCAAAGATATTCGCAAGCTTCAGGGCATATTCCTTCGCCCCGTCATAGTCGTTGCTGATCAGCCGCTGGGGGATTGCGCCGGCAAGGCAGGCCGACAGGGCGATCAGGCCCTCATGGTATTTTTCCAGCAGCTGAAGATCCACTCTGGGCTTGCCGTAGAAACCATTGGTAAAAGCCTCCGACACCAGCAGACACAGGTTCTCATAGCCCTTCCGGTCCTTGCACAGCAGGACCAGATGGTAGGGGTCATTGTCGATGCCGTAGACCCGGTCCTCCATCCGGCGGCGGGCCAGATACACCTCACAGCCGATGATCGGCTTGACCCCGGCGGCCTTGGCGGCCTTATAGAAGTCGATACAGCCATACATGACGCCGTGATCGGTGATCGCCACAGCGGTCTGGCCCAGCTCCTTCACCCGGTCCATGATCCCGGCGATCCGGCAGGCGCCGTCCAGCAGGCTGTATTCCGTATGGACGTGCAGATGTACGAAACTCATTGGACCGCCTCCTTTGCCATTTGGATCAGCTTTTTCATCCGGTTGTTCATGGCAGGCTTGGAGATCGGCGGATCCATCCGTTCCGCCAGCTCCGACAGGGATGCCTCGGGATCCTCCTCCCGGGCCACCGCCGCCGCCTGGAGCTTGCCGGGGAGCCCCTCCAGGATCCCCCGTTCCCGAAGGACCCGGATCGCCGAAAGCTGTTCCTGCGCCGCCTCCACCACCTTGGACAGGTTGGCGTCGTCACAGTTGCACCGGCGGTTGACCTTATTGTTCAGCTCCTTCTCAAGGCGTGCCTCCAGGATGCCCATGGCGGACACCGGAGCCCCCAGATAGGTCAGGGTATCGAAGATCTTGTCGCTTTGCTTGATGTACAGGACCTGCCCACCCCCACGGGGGGCGGACTTGGGATAGAACCCCAACACCTCCTGCATCAGCGCGTAGGTCTCCTTGGCCACCGCGTGGTGGGAGGTGCCCAGCTCCAAATGATACCCCTTCCCGGGATCCGTGACGGAACCACCGGCAAGGAACGCCCCACGGAGGAAGGCGGCTTTACAGCACTCTTCCTCCACCATGGCCAGATTCACATGGAGCGACACCGTATCCAGCCCGAAGCCAACGGCGGAAAGCACCGTTTCCAGCTTCTCCAGATCCCCGATCAGGAAATTCAGCTTTCCCGGTGCTTCCAGACTGGGATAGCTGTCGAACTCCACGCCGAAGGCCTTGTGGAACAACCTCGGCAACCGCTGTCCGAACTCCCGGCTCTCGGTGATGATCCGGATCCCCTCCGGACCGAAGCTGTTGCAATATAACAAAATACCAAAGCACTCCGCCAAAGCACAACACCGCCTCTGCGGCACCGCCCGACAAAGCTCCGCCTTCACATTCCCGGCAAAAGACACCTGGACCACCACCTTTCGTCATAACATCTCATGTAGGGCGAGGGCATGCCCTCGCCGGTGGTTTTGCGTCAGCAAAACCACGCCGCCCGTAAGGGCGAAAACCGCGTCACCAGATCCTGACCTCCGGCTCCAGCCGGATCCCGGAATCGGCGAACACCTTATCCGACACCTGCCGAAGCAGCTCCTTCACATCCTCCGCCGTAGCCTGCCCCAGATTCACCGCGAATCCGGCATGCTTCTCGGACACCGCGGCATCCCCTACACGGAAGCCCTTGAGCCCCGCCTGATCGATCAGCGCCGCGGCGTAGCCGCCCGCAGGACGCTTGAAGGCGGAGCCTGCCGAGGGCTTATCCAGAGGCTGAGAAGCCGACCGCTTGGCCTGGAGCTCCCGCATCCGTTCCCGGATCTGTTCCGTGGGCTTGGGCTCCAAACGGAAGGCCGCACCGACCACGATCCCGGCCTCCTCTTCCAGCACGCTGTGCCGGTAAGAGAAGCCCATCTCCTCCTTGGTCAGCCGCCGGACTTTCCCCTGCAGATCCATCACGTCCACATAGTCGCAGACCTGACAGATCTCTCCGCCATAGGCACCGGCGTTCATATACACGCCGCCGCCCACCGTACCGGGGATCCCATGGGCGAATTCCAGCCCCGACAGCCCCAGATCCGCGGCAAAGATCGCCGCCCGGGTCATGGTGGCACCGGCCTGCACATAGATAGAAGTCTCATCCAGCCGCTCCATGCGGTCAAGACAGCCCTTCAGACAGACCACCAATCCGGTCATCCCGGCATCAGGTGCCAATACGTTCGTCCCTGCTCCCAGTATAACCGGAGCGATGTCCAATAAAGCGGACACTTCCATAACTTTCGCCAGCTCCTCCGCCGTTTTGGGGAAGACCATACACTCCGCCGGTCCGCCGATGCGGAAGGAAGTGTGTCTGGCCATAGGCTCCTGGAAACTGGTCACGATATCAGGCAAAAAAGCCTGGATCTTCTGTTGAAGGATGGTCATTTCAGTCATAAACGCCTCCGGGTGGATTATTCATATCAGTATATCATATCCTGCCCCCGATTGCAATTATCACAATACGAATTTTCTGTGTCTGACCGCAAAAAGATGTCACCGCACGGATCCCATGCGATGACATCTTCCATCAGATATGCTTCTTGTCGAACAACGGCACGCTGACCGCCAAACAGACCGCGCCGGTGACCGCCGCCACGGCGATCGCGCCCACAGGGGTCTCCATGGTCCCACGGGCCAGCGGGTCTCCCGCCATGAGCGCCGTCGGCACCCAGTCGGAAAGCTTGGGCACCAGCCCGGACAGGAAGGAAGCCACCACAGCACCGCCCACGCCCAACAGCACGCCCGTGCCCGTGGATGCCATCACAGACGCCAGCACCAGCACCGCCACGGTCCACAGTCCGAAGCCCCACCAGCACAACACCGCGGCCATGAGCTCCGGCGCGCCGGGATCCGTCCAGAACCAAGCATTGTACCCATACGTGATCGCGAACGAGACCCAATAGCCCAACGTCCAAAGGATCACGGGCATCGCCGCCTTGGCGATCAACACCTCGGACCGCCGGACCCCACGGGCCAGGACCGGGATCAGGGTCCCGGACTGATATTCACCGGTGAAGATCGCGCTCTGCATCAGCACGAAGGCGATCAGCGCGATCGGGACGTTCTTGAAGAACTGGGTCCACGAATCCAGCACCGTCACCGTCACGTCCCCCACGAGGAGCCCGGTGCTCGCCATCTCCTCCGCCATCATCTCAAGGAGCCACGGGGTCATCTTGGCGATGGCCGGGCTCATGATGCCCACAAGGGCGAACACCAGCCCCAGCGTGAGCAAACGTCCGGAACGGAGCTGTTCCGTCCATTCCTTCTTCAGGAAGATCAGGGCGTTTTTCATCCGTCCACCACCTCCATGAAAAGATCCTCCAGACTGGGCTCCAACCGCTCCAGCCGGACCAGCGGCAGTCGCCGTTCCGAAACAGCCTTCAACACCTCATGGACCGGATGATCCCCCTCACGGAAGACCAGCGTCATCCCCTCTTTGCGTTCCATCTTGGGGAACAGCGCCAACAGGGTACGGACCCCGTCCTCCCCCTCCGGCTCGATCATATGTCCGTCCGTCCGAAAAGCGGACTTCACCTGCTGTAACGTACCCTGCACGGTGACCACGCCGCCGTCCAGAAACGCCACGTCCGTGCAGATCCGCTCCACGTCCGACAGGATGTGGGTGGAGAACACCACCGTGGTCTTTTCCCGGACCGCCAGCAACAGCTCCAGCAGTTCTCTGCGGCCCACGGGATCCAGCGCCGAGGTGGGCTCGTCGCAGATCAGGAGCTTGGGCTCGCCCAACAGCGCCTGTGCCAGACCCAGCCGCTGTTTCATACCTCTGGAGAAGCCCCGGACCCGGTGCCGTTCCCCGGCCAGACCCACCAGCTCCAGAAGCTCACCGCTCCGCCTCCGGGCGGTCTTCCGGTCCATGCCGGAGAGCTCTGCGCAGAAGCTCAGATATTCCGGTGCCGTCATGAAGGGATAGAACTCCGGCACATCCGGCAGATACCCGATATGCCGGTTGGTCTTTGTCTGCCCGTAGCATACCGGCTCCCCGGCCACGAAGATCTCTCCCCGGTCCTGCTTCATCAGCCCCAGCACCGTCTTCATGGTGGTGGTCTTGCCTGCGCCGTTCTTGCCCACGAAGCCGAAGACGCTATGCTCCGGCACCGCCAGCTCCAGCCCCTTCAGGACCTCCTTATCCCCGAACCGCTTGTGCAGTCCGTTGATACGAAGCATCTCCATCACGCGTCCTCCTTGCCCAGCAGGAAATACAGGATCGGTCCAACGAAATTCATGCACACGATCGTGACCACCAGCCACAGCGCCCGGTTGCCACGCTTGTAGGTGTCATGGGTCAGGATGTGATGCAGAGTATACCCCAGCAACCCCAGCTCCACGATCAGCAACGGGATCAAAAACGGTAAAAACTCACGGATCTCAGCCATGATATCCATCCTCCTCAACATTTTGACCAACATTTTTTCATTTAACCTTTGGGTTAACTATAAGATAACACACGCCCCGCCCGTTGTCAACTATGATTTAGCCATTTGGTCCAATGAACGGAAAACTGCCATCGTGAAGCGCCTTGACAGGCCCGCCTCACGATGGCAGTCATGTTTTCATCTCACTCCTGCGCAGGCATCCCGGGCACGTCCTGACAGAACGTCTCCGGCACTTCCTGCGGGAGCTTCTTCAGCTTGAAATGAGCGACGATGCCCATGACCATGGTCACGACGACCCAACCGTGGAACAGCACGTCGATGATGTTTTCAAAACTCACACCGTCCATCAACAGCATCAGGAGCGTATCGATCGCGAACATCACCAGCGCGAAGATCAGCCAGCCCACGCGCCCCTTCTTGGACAGCAGCCAGCACAGTAGATACGATACACAGATCACCGCCGCGATGCCCACTGTGATCCACAGCAAAGCATCATCGAAAAAGAAGACCTCGCCCATATCTTCGTAGTACTCCGCCGGGAACTTACCGCAAAGCGTCATCCCCACCCCCACGAGCAAATAAGGGATGTAAGCCGAGAACAGGAAATAGGTATCGCTGTTAGTCAGGAGCAAGATCACATTTAACACCGTGAACAGCAAAACATACAGGATATCGCTCCGCGCGGAAGCATACCTCCCCTCCAGCTTCTGCCGCTCAGACACCTGCCGGACCTCTTCGTTCTGACTCTTATCGAACAGTCCCATGATGATCCTCCTTTATTTATTGAGATGACATCATTTTACAGCAACTGTCAACTGATGTCAATAACCCAAACATATGCCCCATCAAATATCGTCCAAAATAAGTTGGCTTGAGCGGATCCTTTCCACATTCTTCTACTATGCTTTCGGCCAACTCGTGGACGATGTCCATACCATTCGCGAGCAGGCCGAAAACACTGTCCAAGACTGATCCGATCTGCTGCGCCCCCAACGAATAACGAAACAGACCGCACCCTTGCCACTCAACGTGATAAGGATGCGGTCTGGTTTTTATCCTTCGATCCCCTGGATCGTATTCTCATAAAGAAAGTCTTTCAAGCCCTCACTGTAGCCGGAATCGTAGTATCCGACCAGCAAGGTGTTGAACTGCTCCATGCAACGTTCGGGGATCGTCAGGAACCCCACACCAGCCGCCAGCAGGATCTTATTGGCCAGCGTCATACCGGTACGCTTGTTCCCGTCCCAAAAAAACTGCCCTCTGGCCCCCCATGCGAAGGCTTCCAATGCTTTGGCTGTGGCCGTAACATCCGCATCCAGTATGGCGGACAATTCGGCCCCCACCATTTCCGCAGACGGCACAGGAGGGAGATACTCTGTACCGGAGATCATCACCGAACCGGTGCGCAGCTTCCCCCATTCCAGCGCTTCCCCTCTGGCGATATAGTCGTTGAGCTTGCATAAGTAATCCAGATCCACGCTCTGTCTCACGCTTCCCAGCAGAAAACTCCACGCATCCCGCATATTCAAAATAGCCTGGATATCCGTCAACTGCACGCTGGGCACATTGATCCCCTGCAAAATAGTCTTCGTTTGAGGGAACGTCACCGCCCGGTTTTCCATGCGCATACCGCAGTACACGTTCTCATCCCACTTTTTCTTTGCAAGAAACAAACTCTGTTCCGGGGTCATATGAAATTTGTCGGCATAGTTCTTCATACATACATCTCCTTCGCGGGACCTCCATGGCAGTTGCATCATATAAAAAACGACATGCCAAAGCATGTCGTTCTTTTGGAGCTGCTAGCCAGATTTGAACTGGCGACCTCATCCTTACCAAGGATGCGCTCTACCGGCTGAGCTATAGCAGCATTTTCTGTCCGTTCCCGAACAACTCTGATATGATACAGCATCATCCCCGATTTGTCAAGCCTTTTTTCTTGCCAAATCTATTTTGTATAATAATATCACCCACGTCTCACCCACGTCAATTTTCATTTCAGCATGCTGTAGTTGTTGACAAAAACATCCAGAAAAGATATACTCAATTTGGATATATAGAACGATATCCAAATCATATATTTTAGGAGGAACAACAAATGAGCCAATGCTGCGTATGCAACAAAAACATAATCAGCGACTTATTTTTCACACCCGATGAAGAGCATCCTTCTTACATCTTTTGTGACAGCTGTTACAGAGCACTCAGAGAACTATCACAAAGACCTTCCGAAACCGAATATCGACAAATCGACACCTTGTTTTCGGATTTCGCTCGGAATACGCATATTCCAATTTCTGTACGCAATGTATATCGGAATGCAGACGACACTTATTGGGAAAATAAGGATTCCGCACAAAAGTATCAGGACTTGTACAATAGAGCTATCGATGAATTATTATTAACAACAGGAAGTCATTTCGAAGGCTATAAAGTGACAAAGTATCTTGATATCATCTCTTGTGAGATCATATTCAAAAATAGTTTCCTCAATTCGCTTTCAGCAAACCTTGATGACTTTTTCACAAGCTTAAGCTTTCGTGAAAGGGAACTGTCGGGATCCATGGAGCAAATCGAGCGTGCAAAAAAACACGTGATGGCCCAATTCCGAAAAAAAGCTGTATCCCTTGGTGCAAATGCCGTTCTTGGGATAGATTTCGAATCAACATTTGGAAGCGATGTTGTAAAGATTTCCGTCAACGGTACGGCTGTTACTGTCGATAAAATCGAGTGATATCGATAGTCAACGATACCACCGCATATCAACAACTATTCAAATATTAGATAAAACCGGCCTTCATGTTGTTAAATAATGTTGTTGAATAATCCGTCCTTCACGCCTTGAAATCTCAGGACCGACCTGCTATAATGGACTTGATTTTTTCAAGTGAGGCGATCTTCATGAGCAACATCGGTTTCGACAACGACAAATATCTGCATACCCAGTCTGAGAAGATCCGGGAGCGGATCGCCCGGTTCGGCGGAAAGCTGTATCTGGAATTCGGCGGCAAGCTCTATGACGATCACCATGCCTCCCGTGTCCTCCCCGGCTTCCAGCCGGACTCCAAGCTGCGTATGCTCCTGCAGATGAAGGAACAGGTGGAGATGGTGATCGCCATCAACGCTGCCGACATCGAGAAGAACAAGGTCCGCGGCGATCTGGGCATCACCTACGACCGGGATGTGATCCGACTGATCGGCATCTTCCGTGATCTGGGTCTGTACGTCAGCAG
>JAFNXT010000037.1 GCA_017378975.1 Oscillospiraceae bacterium | reverse complement strand
GGTCCAGCAGGTATTCCATTTCAGCAGGGGTGAAGTCCAGAAGCTTCAGGAAATGTCTGTTTTTCAGCATGGAGTTTTCCTCCTTAACGTAGTGTAGGGCGGGGGCTTGCCCCCGCCGGTGTGCTTGCGACGCAAGCACACGCAAAGTTGTGTCTACCGCTGTCCGTTCGCGGTCGGCGGCGGGGGCGAGCCCCCGCCCTACGGTCCTTTACTTGCAGACCTGCTTGATGATGGCGATGGCTTCTTCCAGCAGATCCATGGGGATGTTCAGGGGGGGCAGGAGGCGGACCTTGGTCTTGGCGGTCAGGCACAGGACGCCCTTGGCCATGCAGTCCATGACCACGTCCTTGGCAGGCCGCTTGGTCTCGATGCCGATCATGAGACCCAGACCGCTGACGCTTTCGATGCCCTCGGCACCGGTCAGCTGGGAGAAGATGTACTCGCTCTTGGTCTGGACCTCCGCAAGGAAGCGGTCGTCCAGACGGCGGATCACGCTGAGGGCACCGGCACAGCAGACGGGGTTGCCGCCGTAGGTGGAGCCGTGGTCGCCGGGGCCCAGCACGCTTTGCATCTTTTCGTTCATCAGGGTGGCGCCGATGGGCAGGCCGCCGCCCAGACCCTTGGCGGTGGAGACGATATCCGGCTGGATATCGAAATGCATATAGCCGTAGAGCTTGCCGGTGCGACCGTTGCCGGTCTGGACCTCATCGATCATCAGAGGGATGTCGTTGTCCCGGGCCAGCTTCGCGGCGGTCTGGATGAAGTCCTTGGTCAGGGGCAGGACACCGCCTTCGCCCTGGACGGTCTCCAGCAGGATGCCGGCGATCTTGCCCTCTGCCACGGCGGCTTCCAGTGCGGCGCAGTCATTGGCAGGCACATGGACGAAGCCGGGGGTCAGGGGATTGAACAACCGGTGGAAATGGTCCTGACCGGTGGCGGACAGGGTAGTGAGGGTCCGGCCGTGGAAGGAGTTCACCAGCGTCAGGATGGTGTAGTGATCCGCACCCTTACGCTCGGCGGAATACTTTCTGGCCACCTTGATGGCGCATTCGTTGGCTTCGGCACCGGAGTTGGAGAAGAAGACCTTCTTCATGCCGGTCTTCTCACACAGGGCCTTGGCAAGGAGCGCGCAGGGCTCGGTGTAGTACAGGTTGGAGGTGTGCTGGAGGCGGCTGAGCTGTTCCGTCACGGCGGCCAGCCATTCTTCGTCGCCGGTGCCGAAGGCAGTGACACCGATGCCGGAGCCCATGTCGATGTAGCGCTTTCCGTCGGTGCCGGTGAAGACGCTGCCCTTGCCGGACAGCAGTTCCACGGGGAAGCGGCCGTAGGTACCGGCCACGTATTCTTTATCGATCTGAGTGATGCTCATATGTATCAGCCTTTCATGACCATGGTACCGGCGCCTTCGTCGGTCAGCAGTTCCATCAGGATAGAGTGGGGGATCCGTCCGTCCATGATGGTCACATTCTCTACGCCGTGCTCCAGCGCATCGATACAGCAGTCCACCTTGGGGATCATGCCGCCGGAGATGATGCCTTCTTCGTGGAGCTTTTTGGCATCGGACACGGTGACCACGGGGATCAGGGTGGCGGGATCATCCTTGTCCCGGAGGATGCCGGCGATGTCCGTCATCATGATCAGACGCTCGGCGTTCAGGGCACCGGCGATCCGGGCGGCGGCGGTGTCGCCGTTGATGTTGTACGTGTTGCCCTGACGGTCACTGGCCACGGTGGAGATCACGGGGATGTAGTTGTGGTCCAGCAGGTCCTCGATGGGCTGGGGGCGGACCTTGGTGATGCGGCCCACATAGCCCAGCGCTTCGTCCTTCACGGTGGCTTCGATGATGCCGCCGTCGATGCCGGACAGGCCCACGGCGTGGCCGCCCTTCATTTGCAGAAGGTTCACCAGCGTCTTGTTGACTTTACCTGCCAGCACCATCTGGACGATATCGACGGTCTCCTTGTCGGTGACCCGGAGGCCGTTGACGAACTGGGCCTCCTTGCCGAAGCGCTGCATGGTCTCGTTGATCTCGGGACCGCCGCCATGGACCAGCACCACTTTCACACCGATCAGCCACAGCAGGACGATGTCTTCCATGACCTGCTGTTTGAGCTGTTCGTTGATCATGGCGTTGCCGCCGTATTTGACCACGATGACCTTGCCACGGAACCGGCGGATATAGGGCAGGGCGGCGGTCAGGACCTCCGCCCGCTGGGCGTTGGAGAAATGTGTTTCCATAGGTATGACTCCTTAAAACGTGTGTCATCCTGAGCGGAGCAAAGCGGAGTCGAAGGATCTGCGCATCGATACGACTGCAATGCGTAACGAAATGCGAAGATCCTTCGACTCGCTACGCTCGCTCAGGACGACAAATGATTTACGTTGATCAGGTGCGGTAGTCGCCGTTGATCTTGACGTAATCGTAGGTCAGGTCACAGCCCCAGGCGGAGGCGGTGTAGGGACCGTCGCCTACGGAGATGACGATGTCGATCTCCTTCTCCAGCAGGACCTCCTTGGCGATCTCCTCGGAGAAGGGGATGCCGGCGCCGTCCTTGCAGACGGCTACTTCGCCCTTGGCGGAGCGGAAGGACACGTCCACCTTGCTCACGTCCACGGCGGCACCGCTGTAGCCGATGGCGCACAGGACTCTGCCCCAGTTGGCGTCGGCACCGAACATGGCGGCCTTCAGCAGGCTGGAGCAGATCACGCTCTTGGCGGCGGTACGGGCGGCCTCCAGCGTGTCGGCACCGGAGACGGTGCATTCGAGCAGCTTGGTGGCACCCTCGCCGTCACCGGCGATGGTACGGCACAGGGACACGGTGATGGTGTTCAGCGCCTTCATGAAGGCATCGAAGCCCTCGCCCTCGGAGACGATGGGATCGTTGCCGGCCATGCCGTTGGCAAGGACCGTGACCATGTCGTTGGTGGAGGTGTCGCCGTCCACGGAGGTCATGTTGAAGGTGTTGGGGACGTCGCCGCGCAGGGCCTTATTCAGCATCTCGGGGGAGATGGCGACATCAGAAGTGATGAAGACCAGCATGGTGGCCATGTTGGGGTGGATCATGCCG
>JAFNXT010000359.1 GCA_017378975.1 Oscillospiraceae bacterium | reverse complement strand
TCTGCCTGCGTCCTCCGGGGCGGCAAGGAGGCTTTCCGGTCTGCCAATGCCATCGTGGAGGCTCTCAGGTCCGGTCTGCGGTCGCTGGGGATCACGGAGGATGCCGTGAATCTGGTGCAGGACACCTCCCGTGACAGCGCCACCGCCATGATGACCGCCAACGGCTACATCGACCTGCTGATCCCCAGAGGCGGCAAGGGTCTGATCGATGCCTGCGTCAAAAATGCCACGGTGCCCTGTATCGCCACCGGCACCGGCATCTGCCATGTGTATGTGGAGAAGTCCGCGGATCTTGCCATGGCCCTGAAGATCGTGGTCAACGCCAAGACCAGCCGCCCCAGCGTGTGCAACGCTGAGGAGGTCCTGCTGGTGGACAAGGAGATCGCCGGCAAGTTCCTGCCCATGCTCCACGAGAAGCTGGTGGTGAGCCGGAAGCCTCCCGTGGAGCTTCGTCTGGACGAGACCGCTCAGACCATCATCCCCGGCATCAAGGCAGGGGAGAAGGACTTCGATACGGAATTTTTGGACTATATCCTTGCCGTCAAGTGCGTGGAGGATGTGGAGGAAGCGGTGGCCCACATCGCCGCCCATTCCACGGGCCACAGTGAGGCGATCGTCAGCCGGGACCCGGCGGCGATCCATGCCTTCACCACCGGTGTGGACAGCTCTGCCGTATATGTCAACGCCTCCACCCGGTTCACCGACGGCGGCGAGTTCGGTCTGGGCTGTGAGA
Organism: Oscillospiraceae bacterium; assembly: GCA_017378975.1. Classification (GTDB taxonomy): domain Bacteria; phylum Bacillota; class Clostridia; order Oscillospirales; family Oscillospiraceae; genus Faecousia. The sequence goes on along the minus strand of JAFNXT010000359.1, from coordinate 4,137 downwards.
TGGGCATCTCCACCCAGAAGCTCCACGCCAGAGGCCCCATGGGTCTGCGGGAGCTGACCACCTATAAATACGTGATCCGTGGCGAGGGCCACGTTCGGTAAGAAAAAACACTGTCATCATGGGGAGCCTCTGGGGCTCCCCCGTGATGACAGTGTTTCATTTTGGGATACGGATCTTCAAAAGCAGGTCACAGACCAGATGCAACGCCGTGGCGGCGGCAAGGATGGTGGCGGTGAGGACCAGCCAGTTCATGGGGAAGCCGAAGAGGGGACGCAGATATTCGATCACGGGGCCCTGCACCACATAGATCTCGAGGGTCATCCGGGACAGGAAGGTGACGGTCCGGATCACCGGCGTCGGGAGGCTGGCCAGCTTCCCGTCCAGTCCGGCGAAGAGCCGGAAGATCACAAAGAGCTGGGCGAAGAAGATCATGGGACTGAGGATCTGGAGCTGGCACAGGGCGGTATTTTTGGACAACAGGAACCGCAGGACCAGATCCGCGCCGGACAGCACCGCCAGCGCCGGGATCAGCCACCATTGGAAGCGGTCCCGGAGTTCCTCGTCCTTTTGGCGGGACCAGGCGCCCAGGAGCATGCTCTCAAGGAACAGGATCCGGGTGGGGGACCCACGCATATCGAGGATGTGGAAGGTGGACCGGTCGAAGACCAGCAGATAGTACACAAGGAACGCCACGCCGATCCCTGCCATCAGCACAGGCAACCGCTCCCGGAGCCAAGGGGTCCTGAGGATGAAGTAGAAGGGGATGTACAGCAGGACGATCGAGGCGATGAAGTGGTAGCCTGTGGGATACACCAGATACCAGAAGATGTTGTGGTCCGACAGGGCATAGGCTCCCAGCAGGAGGTATACGACGGTGATGATCCAGGTGGGCAGGTAGCACCGGAGCAGGCGTTTGCCGTACCAGCGGGGGAATCGCTCCCGGATGTGGCACAGACAGTAGCCGGACACGGCGAAGAAGATCACGTTGCCGGTCATGCCGCCGTTGGCCAGCGCGTCGATGGGATAGACACCGGTATAGTGGGAATTGGTGATCAGACAGGCGGCCAGCGCCCGGAGGACCGTGATGAAGAACACCATAGAACAGATCGACCTTTCATGGAGCGATAATATCGATGACACGATATTATCATAAAAGGATGATATCCGCAATAGTGTTGCTTTTTTGGTCCGCCGGAGATATAATGACAGCAAAGAAGGAAGGAGAGGGTGCGGTATGAAGCCTTGGCAACATTTCAGGACGATCACTGCCCACAGGCTGTGTGTCATGTGGGGGTGCTTCCGGATGGGACTGGTCTGGCAGGGACTGACCCATGACCTTTCCAAGTATTCTCCGGTGGAGTTTTGGAACGGGGCCCGGTATTATCAGGGGGTCCGCAGTCCCAACGCCGCAGAGCGGGAGGATAAGGGCTTCAGCGAAGCGTGGATGCACCACAAGGGTCGTAACCGGCATCATTATGAATACTGGACCGACATGGACATGACCACCCGGACCTATCAGCCCGTGCCGGTGCCGAGGAAGTATCTGGCGGAGATGGTGGCGGACCGGATCGCGGCCTGTAAGATCTATGAGGGAAGGAACTTCGATCTGGGGTCGCCTCTGCGGTATCTGATGAAGAGCCGGGAGAAGGATCTGATGCATCCCCAGACCAAACGGGAGCTGGAGGTCCTGCTGACGTTGCTCAAGGAGCAGGGAGAGGCAGCGGTGTACCGCCATATCCGGCAGGTGGTGCTGAAGGGGAAGCCCTTCGCCGAATAAAAAAGAGCTGTCATCGCACCGGGCGATGACAGCGTTTTTTATTTCTCCAGGAACAGGGACAGGAGCTTGTGGCCGGGGGCGATCAGCTCGCCGGTGGCGGCGGCTTCCGTTTCGCAGTAGCGGGCGATCCTCCGGGCCTGACGGCGGCTGTCGTAGATCACGAAGGGCACAGGCTCGCTGGTGTGGGTCCGGGCCCGGATCGGGGTGGGGTGGTCCGGCAGGACCAGCAGGCGGTAGTCTTCGCCGCTGGCATCCATGGCGGCTTTGATCGGGGCGACCACCCGGCTATCCAGATATTCGATCGCCTGCACCTTGCTTTCCATACTGCCCTGATGGCCCATCTCATCGGGGGCCTCCACATGGACATAGACGAAGTCGTTGCCGTCCTCCAGCACCGCTTTCACGGCGGCGGCGGCTTTGCCCTCGTAGTTGGTGTGCAGAGAGCCGTTGGCACCCTCCACCTCGATCACCTGCATACCGGCGCCCACGGCGATGCCCTTGAGCAGGTCCACGGCGGAGATCATGGCACCCTTCAGACCGGTGGTGGCGGTGAAGTCACCAAGGCTGGGTTTGGTGCCTGCGCCCCAGAACCAGAGGGAGTTGGCCTTGTTCTTGCCCGCGGCGGCACGGGCCCGGTTCAGGGGGTGGTCATTGAGGATCTGGAAGCTCCGCTCCATCATCTGACGGAACAGAGGATGCTTCGGCAGGTACTGGCCCACGGTCTGGCCCAGATGGTCATGGGGGGCCTCGAAGTCCAGCAGCTCGCCCTCTTTCCAGATGGTGATGTGGCGGTAGCTGGTGCCGGAGAAGAAGCGGATGGTGTCGCTGTTGAAGGCTTCCCGGATGGCATCCATCAGGATGTCGGCATCGGCGGAGGAGATCTCGCCGGCGCTGTGGTCCAGGATGGTCTTGTCCTCGTAAGCGCCGTCCTCGGACAGGGTCACGAGGTTACAGCGGAAGATGATGTCCGTAGGCTCCATGTCGATCCGCAGGCTCAGCGCCTCCAGCGGAGAGCGGCCGGAATAGCAGGCCTTGGGGTCGTAGCCCATGACGGCAAGATTCGCCACGTCCGAGCCGGGCTTCATGCCGTTGGGGACCATCTTCGCCAGTCCCATGACGCCGCAGGAAGCGAGGGCATCCATGTTGGGGGTGGCGGCGGCTTCCAGCGTGGTGCGGCCGTCCAGTTGGGCCAGGGGCTCACCGGCCATGCCGTCGCCCAAGATCACGATGTATTTCATAAAAGTGTCTCCTTTGCTTAGGTAAGGTCCATATTTACCTATATTACCACTTTTGGGCCAGAAATGCAAGGCGGCCCTTGGCGGATTTTATCCTTTCGTCACAAATCGGGCAGATGGGCGTGATATCATAGAGAAGATCCAACTTAGTGATCGACAAGGCGGTAAATATGTGATATACTGTTTCTGTATGTAGAATCGGGACCGATGTGTTCTGCGCGATAAGAAACGAAGAGGTCAAAAGTTTATGGTAACGAAAACCAAGGTCGACGGGAAAAAACGTCTGGCCGTTCTGGACCGGAAGGAGGTGCTCCGTACCAAACGGGGCTACTGGATCCTTCGACGGGGGCAGGATATCCTGTTCTCAGCGCTGGCGATGCTGGTGCTGTGGCCGGTGATCGGCGTGGTGGCGCTGGCGGTGGTGCTGGACGATCCCCACGGCAGTCCGATCTTCGCCCAGATCCGGTGCGGCCGGGATGGGAAGCCTTTCAAAATGTATAAATTCCGCACCATGTGCATGGATGCCGAGGAGCGGCTCCAGGAGCTTCTGGATGCCAACGAGATGGACGGTCCGGTATTCAAGATCAAGGACGATCCCCGGATCACCCGGGTGGGCCGGTTCCTGCGCTCCACCAGTCTGGACGAGCTGCCCCAGCTTTGGAACATTTTCAAGGGTGATATGTCCATCGTGGGCCCCCGGCCCGCACTGCCCAGAGAGGTGGAGAAGTACGACGAGCTGCAAAAACAGCGGATGTACGTCACCCCCGGCCTGACCTGCTACTGGCAGATCCAGCCCCGTCGGAACGAGATCAGCTTCGATGACTGGATGGCGCTGGACCTGAAGTATATCCAGGAGCGGAGCTTCTGGGTGGATTGGAAGATCATTTTCAAGACCATCGGCACCGTGATCAACCGGGAAGGCGAATAAAAGACAGCATCGCCGGGCAAGATATCCTTGCCCGGCATCCTTTCGGAAAAATTTCTCCGATTTGAAAAATAGTGCTTGACATTTCCGAGATAATGCGTATAATAAGCTTGTTCCTGATACAGAGGATTTGTGTAACGGTAGCACACCGGACTCTGACTCCGTTTGCGGGGGTTCGAATCCCTCATCCTCTGCCAATA
>JAFNXT010000358.1 GCA_017378975.1 Oscillospiraceae bacterium | reverse complement strand
CCACGAAGTTGGGGACTTCGACGCCGAAGACCTTGCCCTTGTAGCTCATGATGGTGCAGATATCGTTCTCCTTGACGAACTTGAAGGAGTCGTCCAGAGCGGCAGCGTCGATGGGCTCCATCTCGTAGGTCTCCTGGTCCATGAAGTAGTACAGACCGCCGTCCTGATAGGAGTACTCCATCTTCTTGCGCTCAACGAAAGCGGTGGGGAACTTGGCAGTGGGGTTGAAGCTGGTCTCGGTCACGCCGCCGGTGATGACGTTCTTCATCTTCACGCGGACGAAAGCGGCACCCTTACCGGGCTTCACGTGCTGGAACTCCACGACCTGCATGACCTTGCCATCCATGTCGAAGGTGATACCGTTTCTGAATTCACCTGCAGAAATCATTTTCTTATCCTCCTGGATCTGCCCTCCTGACGGAAGGCGTTTTTATATATTCTAGCTGGTATATTCTAACCTAAACTTCTGGATTTTTCAAGGGGAAAAGCGAAATTTTTCAAATGACGATCAATTTTTTCGGGCTCTGGGTGATGATCTGGCATCCATCGTCCTCAAAAATGACCACATCCTCGATCCGGACACCGAATTTTCCGGGCAGATAGATCCCCGGCTCGGCGGAACTGACCATGTTGGTCTGCATCACCGTGTCCCCTCCGGGGCTGCAGGAGGGCAGCTCATGGATCTCCATGCCCAGACTGTGGCCATAGCCATGACCGAAGAACGCACCGTATCCAGCCTCGGTGATCACCTGACGGGCGGCGCCATCGATGTCCCTGCCGGTGACACCGGCCCGGGTGGCAGCGATGCCGGCCAACTGGGCCCTGAGCACCGTGTCATAGACCTTCCGCATCTCCTCGGTGGCATAGCCCACCGCCACGGTACGGGTCATATCGGAGCAATAGCCCTGATACAGAACGCCAAAGTCCATGGTGATGAACTCCCCTTCCCGGATCCGCCGGTCACCGGGGACACCGTGCGGCAGGCTGGTATTGGGACCGGACACCACGATCGGCTCGAAGGACAGGCCTTCACCGCCGTTCTTCAGCAGGCAATACACCAGCTCCGCCGCCAGCTCCTTCTCGGTCATGCCCACATGGATCCGGGACAGCACCTCAGTGAAGGCCGCATCGGTGATCTGCTGTGCCTTACGCATACGCTGGAGCTCATATTCTTCCTTCACCCGGCGGAAACCGGCGATCTTCTCGTTCATGGGCACCAGCTCAGCCTTGAGCCCCTTACGGTAGCCCTCGAACTCCGCCACGGTCAGATAGTCCTCTTCAAAGCCCAGCGTCTTCACGCCGAAGTCCCCGATCGCCTTGTTGAGCAGTTCGATGTAAGGCATCTGCCGGGTCATCTCCACCACCTCGAAGCCCTGGATGCCCTTCTGGGCGGACTCGATGTAGCGGCTGTCAGTGAAATAGCGACAGCCCTGCTTCGTCACGATCGCCACGCCCTCTGCGATGTCGAACATGGCACCGTAGTGACGGCTGTACCGGGAAGTCAGAAGCAGTCCATCCACCTCACCGGTCAGGAGCGACAGGTATTTTTCGATATTGGTCATCTCGTTATCCTCCTCTTTTTGGCGAGGTACCGGAAGGGCACCTCCAGCCCATGACGGAACTTCAGCCAGATATTATGATCATCGATCGCGTCCACCAGCACGGAACACACGCCGCACCGATTGGCGCCCAGCGTATCCGTGAAGATCTGATCCCCCACCAGCACACACCGGTCCGGCGTCTCTCCGAACCGCTCCATACAAGCCAGGATCCCCTTCCGGAAAGGCTTCCGGGCGTGGGTGATGCAGTGCAGGCCATGGGCCTTGCAGAACCGGGGCACCCGGTCGTTCGTGGAATTGGACACCACACACACATGGATCCCACAATCCTTCACCCACGCCAGCCACGAGGCCATGAGCGCCGTGGGTTTGTCGGGGGTATAGGGGACGATGGTATTGTCGAAATCCAGCATCAAAAGCCGGACCCCACGCTCCACCAGAAAGTCCGGCGGGATATCCGTCAGAGCCTTCGCCGTGAACTTGGGCAGGAGAGAAAAAGACATAGCTACCCTCTCTCTTTCATAAGATATGGATACATCATACCACGGAAGGAGGCGTTTGTCCATGGCGATCAGATCATTTCTTGCCATGACGGCAGAGGAGTTCCACCGTGTCCGACCCCTGCCGGAGAAGGTCGCGTGGATGGCCTGCCATTTCGCCCCCTACGACCGGGGCCTGACAGACCTGCCCAAGACCCTCCCGGCAGGCTCCGTCCTCCTGCTGGACGACCGGATCGAAGCGACGGACCATGACCCCGAAGAGATCATCCGCCAATTGACGGATACCGTCAAGACCCTGTCCTGTCACGCGTTGGTACTGGACCTCCAGCGGAGTCCCACACCTTTGACATTGGACCTGTGCCGCAAGCTGGTCCACAGCCTCCCCTGCCCCGTGGCAGTCCCTCCGGCCTATGCCACGGACACGGACCACCCACTCTTCGTCCCGCCGGTCCCTCTGGGCACTGCGGTAGGAACATGGCTTGCCCCATGGACAGGCCGTGACCTGTGGCTGGAGCTGGCATTGGATACGGCCCTCATCACCGTGGGCCCTGAAGGTTCCCGCCGTTCTCCCCTGCCACCGCCGGAAGCACCTCTTCCCCACAAGGACGAGAGCCTCCACTGTCACTATCAGATCACCGTGGCAGAGGATGCCCTCCGCTTCACCCTGACCAGGACCCGTCAGGACCTTCAGGAACTGCTGGAAGAAGCCGGATCCCTTGGCGTACACCACGCCATGGGCCTGTATCAGGAGCTATAAAAACGACGTCATCGCAAGGAAGCGGGTGGAACGAGCCCCACGCCGATCCCTTGCGATGACGTTTTTCATGAGATATTATCCATATTGATCCAGCCCAGATCCGTCCGGGCCCAGATGGCAGTCCCCTTGGGCATCAGCTCCCGGACCGCCACCACAGCACCGGTATACAGTCTGCACACCACGTCCCTCTCATTGCCGGGACCGGCCCGGACGTTCAGACAGGCGGCTTGTACCACCACCGGGCGGAAGGTCGCCAGAGGATCCTCCGGCACCGTGGCCTCCACCACGGTCTCCAGATCCACGCCCTCTCTCAATCCGATCCAGCCTCCGTCACACCGGGCCCAGAGCACGCCCCGGACCATCCGGTATTCCAAAAGCTCCGTCCGTCCCTCCGCAGGCAGGACCATGATCTCCTCCCCATCCGGGGCATCATAGACCGTCACTTCCTCCCGTGTCGCAGCGTAAGTCCTGACCACACTGGCAAGTACGGGTGCTTCCTGTTCCTGCGCGGAAGGCTCCTGCTCCAGCTTCACGCCCACATGGAGCCGGATCCAGCCTTGGGCACAGCGTCCCCAGTCCTCCGTCCGCTCCAGGATCTCCACCCGGCTGCCGGGTGCCAGCTTACCGACCACAGTACCGTCGATCCGGTCCCGGACCGCCACGGTGGAGGTCCCCACCACAGTGGCCCAGATCTTGACCGGCACCTCCGGCTCCGCAGGCACTTCCTCCGGCACCGTGGGCTCCGTGGGAGCCTCCTGCAGGACATCTGTCACCGTCTCCAGCGTCACATAGGTCCGCATACTGATCCAGCCCCGTTCGAAACGGCCCCAAAGGACCCCATCCACGATCTTCTGCTCCAGGATCTGGACCCGATCTCCTTTATGGAGCACACTGACCACCGCGCCTTGCGGCACCTTCCGGACATTGAGACTGGGGGTATCCTTCACCGTGGCATAAAGACTTTCCCCCGGACCGGGCATGGTGGGCTCCTCCGGAAGCTCCGGCATCTCCGGCTCTTCCGGCACCTTCGTCACTTCTTCAAAATCCGTATGATCCAGGCAAAGCCAGCCCTTGTCATATTTGCCCCAAAGGTAGCCGTCCGCTTCATAGGTAGCGGAAACGGTGAACTTCTTCCCTCTGGTGGTGGTCCCGATCACATCGAACCCCAGACCGGGGCCCTTGCGCAGGTTCACCCAAACACCGGTCACCGTCACCTCCACCGGGTCGGTCACGGTCCCCTCCGGCACGGTCAGTTCAGGCTTCGGAGGCTCGGTGGGTTTGGGCTCCGTGGGTTTGGGCTCCGTAGGCTTGGGCTCCGTGGGCTTGGGCTCCGTGGGAGCCGGTTCCGTGGGTTTTGGCTCCGTGGGCTTCTCCACATTGAAATAGCTGGTATTCTCCAGCGCGATCCAGCCCTTATCGCACTTGCCCCAGGTATACCCGTCGGCACGGTGGACCCGGTCCACCGTCACCTGCGTGCCTCTGTTCATGGTGCCCACCGTGGCATAGCTGAGGCCGGGTCCCTTGCGTACATTGATCTGACTGCCGGTGACCTTCACCTTCACAGGATCGATGGCATCCCCCTCCGGCTCCGCGGGCACCGTGGGCGCAGGCTCCGTAGGCGCGGGATCCACAGAGGGCGTATCTCCCGCCTTCTCCCAGTGGGCGTAAAGGGTCTTGCCCTTGGTGGACATGTCCAGCACCTCCACCCGGGAACCGCCGGAAGTCTTGGTATACCAGCCACCGAACACATAGCCATCCCGGCTGGCGATGGGGATCACCTTGGCAGTGAGCTCGCCGTTGTAGCCCTGCACGTTGTATGTACCACCCATGGCGCTGATAGTGCCGCCCTGGGCATCGAACAGCGTATAGCAATACCGATCCGGGGCCGGACGGCTGTACACACCTTCCAGATAGATGCAGGCCTCCGACAACCGGCGGCGGATATGGCCCACACTTCGACTACCGCCGGACATGGAGTAGATCGTGAAGGCATAGATCAGCTCGTTTCCCGAGGCGCCGGAGGTCAGAGCGTTCACCAGCGTCTCACCCTTCCGAAGCCAGCCGCTGCCCACATTGAACACGAAGGAGATCACCGCGTCGAATTGCCGTTGTTCATAAGACAGACCGTACTTGTCCATGAAGGCGTTCACATCCTTCTCGTAACCCGCCACGGTCTTGCGAAGCTCCGCGTCCGCCTCTTCCTCGGTCATGGGCGTCTCATTGTACTGCGCCACCAGTTCCTCGGGACACCGGGTGCCATAACCGATAGTATACAGTCCGTCCGTATCCACATAAGGCGTCCCGGAGAAGCCCTCGAACTGCTTGATGATGGAGATCACGTCGTCGCTGGCTTTCATGGAAGAGGCCGCGCGGACATCCGCAGGCAGAAGGGCGGTCAGCAGACAGACCGCCAGGATCAGACAAAGCATCCGTTTCTTCATGGCAAGTGGCTCCTTGATCGCAATTTTTCTCTTTTATCATTATAACAAAGGCTTCCTCCCTTTGCAACTTTTTTCGCCCGATCTCCGCCTTGCGATCACGGCTTCCCTGTGGTAGAATATCGCCATATCATCCACAGGAGGGACCATCATGGAAACATCCCGTGCTTTCATCGCCCTCAGCGGCGGTGTTGACAGCACCGTTGCCGCCTATCTGACCCTGCAACAGGGCATCCCCTGTGTGGGTGGCACGCTTCGTCTGTACGACGGTGACGATGCCACCTGCGGCAGTACGCAGGACGTGCTGGATGCTGAGGACGTGGCAAAAAAGCTTGGGATCGGCTTCCACCTGATCCAGGCCCATCAGGAGTTCCGCCGGGACGTGATGGACAAGTTCCTCCGTTGCTACCGTACCGGTACCACCCCCAGCCCCTGCATCGACTGCAACCGCTATATGAAGTTCGACCACCTGCTCCGATGGGCCATGGCCCTCGGCTGTGATACCCTCGTCACCGGACACTATGCCCAGATCCGCCGGGACCCGGATACCGGCCGGTATCTGCTGTATAAAGCCGCGGACCTTTCTAAAGATCAGAGCTATTTCCTGTGTATGCTGACCCAGCACCAGCTCTCCCACACCCGGTTCCCTCTCGGCGGACTGACCAAGGAACAGGTCCGTACCATCGCCGAAGCTCAGGGCTTCCAAAACGCCCGGAAACGGGATTCTCAGGACATTTGCTTCATCCCCGACGGGGATCTGCGTGGGTTCCTGTGTAAAGAAGGGGTCCCCTCCTGCCCCGGCGACTTCCTGGATCTTCAGGGGAAAACAGTCGGCCGCCACGACGGTGCCATAGGCTATACCTTGGGCCAGCGAAAAGGATTGGGCCTTGCCATGGGCCAGCCGGTGTACGTCTGTGCCACCGATGTGGAGAAGAACACCGTCACCGTTGGCCCCAATGAGGCTTTGTTCCACAGCTCCCTGATCGCGCACGACTGGAACTGGTTCCCCTTCCCTACCCTCACCGCCTCCATGGAGGTCACCGCCAAGGTCCGTTCCCGGATGGCAGAGCAGGCCGCTGTGGTCCACCCGCTTCCCGATGGCTCTGCCAGAGTAGAGTTTCTGGAGCCCCAGCGGGCCATCACCCCGGGACAAGCCGTGGTCCTGTATCAGGGCGATCAGGTGATCGGCGGCGGCACCGTCACTAAAGTACTATAAATAACGAACAGGAGCCACCATATGGGATTCGATATCCGCACCGCCAACACCGGGGACCTGCCCCGGATCCTGCAGATCTACGCCCACGCCAGAGCCTATATGCGCCAGCAGGGCAACCACGAACAATGGAACGGCAATTATCCGCCGGAGGACCTGCTTTTGGAGGACATCCGGCAGGGCCACCTGTACCTGTGTACCGATGGCGACCAGATCGCCGGTGTGTTCTACTACCGGGAAGGACCGGACCCCACCTACCTTAAGATATATGAAGGCAACTGGCCCGATGACCAGCCCTACGGCGTGATCCACCGGATCGCGGTGGCAGACCACCGAAAAGGTGTGGCCTCCTTCTGTTTCGAGTATGGACTGTCCCGGTGTCCCCGGCTTCGGATCGACACCCACCGGGACAATATCCCCATGCAGCGCTCCCTGTCCAAGAACGGCTTCACCCGTTGCGGCATCATCCTCCTCGCCAACGGCGACGAACGGATCGCTTATCAGAAAAATCAGACAGAAGTCTGACTATTCCTTGACAAAGTCCTCGTTTCGTGCTAAATTCTACAACAGTATGCACAAAAATGGAGGAAACAGAATGAAAAAAGGGAATCCCATCGCCCTGCTCCCGATCGGCGTGTTTTTGGCGCTGTATCTGGGGCTCGGCCTGACGTTCGAGTATGTCCTGAAGATCCCCATGGGCTTCTACAATGTCCCCATCGTGATCGCGTTCCTGGCAGCGATCCTGGTGGCATGCCTGCAAAACAAGTCGCTGTCCTTCGACCAAAAGCTGGAGGTCATGGGTCGTGGCGTGGGTGACAACCTCCGTATGGCGGAGCTCTATCCGACACGCGAGGATGCCTACGAGCGATTGGAGAATCACTACAAGCGCATATTCCACAGACGCAAGTATGCCGACATACGCTCCTTGCTTAGGCGCATCAACAAACTCTATGATTTATAGGTGACCGATGGTCATTTATTAACCCTTATTCAGAGCATAAGTTTGCACCAAACAAAACGCAACAACGGTGTCAAACTTTCTCATTGATCTATTCACTCGTATTCACTCTGCTTTCCGAGGGGAGAGGCGCAT